>NZ_KV815589.1:0-18955 GCF_001814285.1 Enterococcus sp. HMSC076E04
TAAATTAATCATATTGCAACTCCTTGTATCAAAACTAAAAGCACATCAATTAAGATGCACTCTCTTCATTGTTAATAATTTTTTCTGCTTCTTCGTCTGTAATGCATAGCGGAACGAACTGTAGAACTTGATCGTCAGTAAAACAGCCCCAATCATACATCATTTTCACATCGCTAAAACTAAACATACTACTCACCTCCCTTTGAAGCTGGATTTAATTGCTCTTTAATTTCTGCAATATCCTTGCTGTTTTGAATCGAAGCAAGCATCATTTTTGAATTGATTTGTGCTAAACTATCAGCTTTTTCTTTTAATGCAGTGTTTTCCTGTTTAATTGCTACATCATTTAGCATGAGTTTGGCATTGAGCTGTTTTAGATTGCCGTTCTCGTTTTCCAGTGCCTCGTACACTGCTTCAAGATTATTTAGCTTATTGTGATCCAATACATTCGTCAAAACAATCCATCGGTTTTCTTGCGGATCAAATAATTGATCATTAATTGTTAAAGGCTCCCCATCTGAACGAATTCCTTCTAATGGTGGGACATCAGTAAACGGGACAGTCATAACCATATCATCTAACACTTTTCCGACATATTCCCCAAGTTGATCATCTGTGGCACATTTGATGATGTGAACTAGTCTCGGCCTTGCATCAAGTACGATGTTTATTTTTTCTTGTCGTGACATGAAAAGCACTCCTTTCTTAGTTAACTAATAATTTGTAGACAATTGAAACAATAATAGAAAGTAATATTGGCAAAACAATCGTACAAAATTTACCTTCAAGAAAATCCTTATCGTTCTTTTTCATTTGATCACCTCTCCATGTGTCACTTTGTTACTTTGTTGATTAAAAAAAATAGTCCAATCAAAGGATAAAACAGTGGCAATTTTCATAGCTACAAATGGACTAGGACTTCTTTTGCCACTCTCAATCATACTATAATAAGAACGCTGAATTCCTGATCTTTTAGCTACTTTTTCTTGAGTTAGATTTTGTCGCTCTCTTTTTTCAATTAGCCATTTCCTCATCATATACCTCCTATTTAAGTGTCATTTCGTTACAAATACATTATAAGTAACACATAGTTACTTGCCAATGCAAAAAGTAACAAAAGGTTACTTGTTTTTAGATTCATTTATACGTAACAGCGTGTTACCATTTATATAGAAAGTGGGTGTCGAAATGTTTCCAGAAAAAATCAAAGAATTGAGGCTTTCAAAGAAAATGACGCAACAAGAAGTTGCTGATAAGTTAGGAATTACTCGCCCTGCTTATACAGCCTATGAAAGTGGAAAGAGAGAGCCTGACTTTTCTATTCTTCAATCTTTAGCTAATATTTTTGATGTTACTACTGATTATTTATTAGGAAGAAATAAAACGCCAAAATGGGCCGATGAAAATGATTTAATTGAATTAGATAAAATGCTCGATTCCAACGTTAACATGGCTTATGGTGGTGAAACATTAACAGATGAAGAGAAACAACGGGTAAAAGATGTTTTGACAGGTCTATTTTGGGAATTTAGAAAAGAAGACAAAAGTAAAGAGAAGTGATTTTCTATGGAGATGGACGTAATTAGTCTAGTTGGCAAACTGAAGCAAAAATATAATTCAGCTAATCCCTTTACTATTTGCGAAAAAATGGATATTCAGATTAGGTATGTTCCTTTTTTGAATAATCCAAAGGGACAATTTCAAGAACTGTTAGGGCGTTCGGTTATTCTTCTAAATCACGAACTAAAGTATTCTGAAGAACGGTTCTATATTTGTGCTCACGAACTAGGTCACGCAATTTTTCATCAAGGTTTATCTAGTTATTATGTCCCTACTCGATCCTCCAGAAGCAAATCAGAAAGCGGAGCGAATTGCTTTGCCGCCAATCTTATTATTTCTCTTTATAAAGAAGATAATGATCAATACCCTAGAAAAATTGAAGATTTAACAAATTTGTATGGACTTCCTAAAAATTCATATAGATTTTTAATTTAATTGGCGACTATCACTACCTGCCTTTAAGTGGGAGTAAATATATTTTTATTGTTATGGAGGAAGAAATGAAAAAAATAGTTGGGTTAGGATTAATTCTGTTCTCTAGTATTGTACTAGGAGCATGTGGAAATAGTAATTCAAATTCTGATACGCCTAAAGAAACAACCACTGCGAGCTCTACAATGGTTTCTCTTGAATTCAGTAGCTCTGTGGAAAAAAAGACTAATCTTCTATCAAATGATTCAGATTTCGGAAAAATAGCTGATAATGTACCTGATGGAAAATCCATAGAAGTACAAGGTAAACAAGATTATTCAACCAATTTTAATGATAATTCTTGGGCGGGTGTTAACCTAAATATCGATCGGGTCTCAGTTGTGAAAACTACTGATATCAAAGACTATTCAGATAATCAATACAATGGTTTTGTAGCCGTGCATTACAACATAGATAATACACAACAAGATGTATCTATATACCCTAATCAAGCCACAATTGTAACTGACTATGGTGAGCAAGTTGATGATGGCGGAGTCTTTAATTATGATTCATGGGATGGTGACTTCATGAAAGGAACAAAAAAAGATGGTTGGGGTATCTATCCTTTATCAAAACTTCCTGTTGCATCTTCAATCAAATCTCTTCGATTGAAGATTGATTCTAGCTATGAAACTGATAATTATGATGATGAAAACTCGTATCACACATATGATATTAACTTAAATTTACAATAAAGACTGGCCTTCGGGCTTTTCTTTTTAAACGCAAAAGAACATAAGTTCGTATAAAAAACTCTGCTAATACGACGATTTTCTAAATATTCGTTCAAATAACATACCTCCCCTAAAATATTCTTATTATTAGGAATGAAATACGAAAGGATTGATTTTAATGGCTTCCATTAAAAAGTACTATTTAAAAAAATCAAAAGAATATCGTTATGAAGTCTATATATCAAATGGAATTGATCCTGGTACTAAGCTACAGAAAAAGATTCATAAAAAAGGGTTTAAAAGTCATGAAGAAGCAGAAAGATTCGCAAAAATTGTCGAAGGCGAAATAGCTTCGGAAGAATATACACAAAAAAACCCTAAAAATTTGACTATAGAAAAGTTTATGGACGATTGGATTAATAACTATAAAATGAATGTTAAAGAAGGAACAAGAATTGTTCACAGAGCAAATATAAAAATGTACATCAATCCATATATTGGAAAATATAAACTAGATAAATATACTAGAGCTGATCATCAAAGATTCATCAATCAGTTACTTACTAAAAAGGGTTTGGGGAGAACTAAGGAAGGTCTCTCAGTAACAACAGCCAAAAGTATTAACGCCACTCTTAGCAATGCTTTCAAAAAAGCTATTCAGTTAGGATATATAAAGAATAACCCTACTACTAGTTTTGTTGAGTTTCCAAGAAATCCATCTGATAAAAAGAAAGTTAAATATTATACTTTTGATCAATCTGAACTATTTCTCGAATTTGCCAAAAAAGAAAAATCATTTATATGGTATCCCTTTTTTCTTATTATATTTGATCAAGGATTGCGAAAATCAGAAGCTTTAGGGCTTCAATGGGCTGATATTGATTTTTCTCAGAATACACTTAATATTAATCGTGAACGACTTGGGGCTGCTGAAAAAGGACCTAACAAAGGTTTGATTATTACAGATGACACAAAAACCCCATCTGGTACACGATCATTGCCTATGACAAAACGAGTAAAGAAAGCCTTATTGACTTTAAGAAATCAAGTAATAAAAGAATTTGGTTTTTTACCTGAAACAGATGACCACGAAGCATTTATTTTTATAAATACTTACGGTAAAAATAAAGGTATTCCAATAAGAGATCGAACCGTTAACGGTGCTTCTCATAGAATTGAAAAACGTGCCAGTCTCCCCCACATAACTGTGCATGATGGTAGACATACTTTTGCAGCTAGAACGAGACAAGCGGGAATACCTTTAGAAGATATCAAAGATTTTTTAGGTCATAAAGATGTTTCTACTACACAAGTCTATGCCCATATTTCTCCCGAAGTGAAAAAAAGATCAATGAATCAACTAGAAAACTATATAGAAGAGCAAATAAAAAAGCACTCAAATTGAGTGCTTTTTTTAAGTTCACTATCACTAAAACTATCACTAATTTTATTTAGAAGCGAACATGTTTCTATCACTGATTTTTTAAATCTAGCGAGAAACCCTTATCTTACAGGCGTTCGTTCAATTCTTTAGCAAGGTCTTCAAAGCCTGGTTTGCCTAGAAGTGCGAACATGTTTTTCTTGTAAGCTTCTACACCTGGTTGGTCGAATGGGTTGATGCCATTCAAGTAACCTGAAATACCTACAGCAATTTCAAAGAAGTACATTGTGTAACCCAATGTGTAAGCATCCATTTCTGGAATTTTGACTAGCAAGTTAGGTACGTCACCGTCTGTATGAGCAAGCAATGTTCCTTCAAATGCTTTTGTATTTACGAAGTCCACTTCTTTTCCTTGCAAGTAGCCTAGACCGTCTAAGTCTTCTGCTTGTTCAGGAATCGTGATTGATTTACGAGGTTTTTCAACTTTCACAACTGTTTCAAAAATGTTGCGGCGTCCTTCTTGGATGAATTGTCCTAAAGAGTGCAAATCAGTTGAGAAGTTTGCGCTTGAAGGATAGATGCCTTTTTGGTCTTTTCCTTCAGATTCGCCATACAATTGCTTCCACCATTCTGAGAAGTATTGCATTCCTGGTTCATAATTGATCAATAACTCAGTTACTTTGCCTTTACGGTAAAGAATGTTGCGCATTGCTGCGTATTGGTAAGCTTCGTTTTCTTCTAGTTTGTCGCTTGAATAAGCTTTGCTTGCATCAGCAGCTCCTTGCATCAATGCGTCGATATCTGCTCCACTAACAGCGATTGGTAACAAACCAACAGCAGTCAATACAGAGAAACGTCCGCCGATGTCATCAGGAATCACGAAAGTTTCCCAACCTTCTGCATCTGCTTCTACTTTAACTGCACCTTTTGCTTTATCTGTTGTAGCGTAGATACGTTTGTTTGCTTCTTCTTGTCCGTATTTCTTAACAAGAAGCTCTTTGAATACACGGAAAGCAATCGCTGGTTCAGTAGTTGTTCCAGATTTTGAAATAACGTTTACTGAAAAGTCGCGATCACCGATTACTTCGATCAAATCAGCGATATATGTTGAGCTGATTGAATTTCCGGCAAAGAAGATTTGTGGTGCTTTGCGTGTGTCGCTATCTAATAGATTGAAGAATGTGTGATTCAAGAAGTCGATCGCTGCACGAGCGCCTAAATAAGAACCACCGATACCGATAACAACTAATACTTCAGAATCAGATTGGATTTTTTTAGCTGCTTCTTTGATACGTGCAAATTCTTCTTTGTCATAGTTCGTTGGTAAATCGATCCAGCCGCGGAAGTCGCTTCCTGCACCAGTTCCTTCCCGTAATTCGTTGTGGGCTGCTGTTACTTGGCTTTGCATGTACCCTAACTCATGTTCATTGACAAACGGTGCTACTTTTGAATAGTCAAAATGAATGTGTGCCATTTGTTCTCCTCCTTATAGGTTTACTCTACAGGTAATACTTTACGTTTTTTTTTATTATTTTTCAAGCAAATAAACAAAATGCTGACAATATTTCCAAGAAAATTTCATTTTTTAAACTAAACCTTCTGCTGCCATTGCTTTGGCAACTTTTTCAAATCCAGCAACATTTGCTCCAAGAAGCAAGTTCTTTTCATCGCCATACTCAGCGGCTGTTTGGCGACACGTATGGTAAATCTTTTCCATGATTTGATCCAGCTGCTCATCCACTTTTTCTCTTTCCCAAGTCAATCGCTGGGCGTTCTGACTCATTTCTAAAGCAGATACTGCCACACCTCCAGCATTAGCAGCTTTTCCTGGACAATACCACACGTCTGCTTCATGAAGAACAGAAACAGCTTTTACTGTACATGGCATATTAGCGCCTTCTGCTACGATTTTGATCCCATTTTCTACTAAGATTTCAGCCAAGCTTTCGTCTATTTCATTTTGAGTAGCACATGGCAAAGCGATATCCGCCTTTTCTTTCAATGTCCAAACAGATTCTCCAGCATGATAAACAGCAGAAGGACGTTGGTTCGCGTATTCCGTCAAACGTTGTCTATTGATTTCTTTGACTTCTTTCAATAGTTTCACATCTATTCCTTCTGGATCATAGATGTACCCGTTGGAATCTGAACATGTAACCACTTTCCCGCCTAGCTCTTGCACTTTTTCGATTGCATAAATAGCTACATTCCCGCTTCCGGAAACAAAAACTGTTTTTTGATTAAATGAATCTTTTTCTTCGTTCAATAGATGTTTGACATAATACACTAATCCATATCCAGTCGCTTCTGTACGTATCTTGCTTCCCCAGAAATCTAGAGGTTTACCTGTCAACACACCAGTATCATATTTTTTCAATCGTTTATATTCGCCGAACAAATAGCCGATTTCTCTAGCTCCTACACCGATATCTCCCGCAGGAACATCAATCGATGGCCCGATATGTTTTGACAATTCCAACATGAAACTTTGACAAAAACGCATGATTTCATTATCAGATTTCCCTTTAGGATCGAAATCACTCCCACCTTTTCCCCCACCGATTGGCAGACCAGTTAAACTATTCTTGAAAATCTGTTCAAAAGCCAAAAATTTTAAGATACTTAGGTTGACACTGGGATGGAAGCGTAATCCACCTTTATAAGGGCCGATAGCTGAATTGTATTGGATACGATAGCCTCTATTTACTCGCCAGTTTCCTTTATCATCTTGCCAAGGTACTCGAAATTGAATAATTCTTTCTGGTTCTGTTAAAAGTTCTAAAATATTCTTTTCGATATATTCGGGATGAGTGTCCAAAAAAGACATTACTGTGGGCATAAATTCATCGATTGCTTGTAAAAATTCTTCTTGTCCTTGATCCTTTTGATGTAGCTTTTCTTGAATTGCTTGAACATATTCTGTTGCGTTTGTCATCGTTCCACGCTCCTTTGCTTATCTTCCCTCATTTTAGCTCATTTTCTCTTTTGGCTCAAAACATTTTTTTCTGTTTTCTTTCTTCAAATATGCTACACTTTCCTTGAGGTGAGGGAATGGAAAAACTGTATGATGTGATCGTAGTCGGCGCTGGAACAAGCGGGATGATGGCAGCGATCAGTGCAGCTGAACAAGGCGCACGCGTACTTTTGATTGAAAAAAACAAAAAAGCAGGGAAAAAACTACTGATGACAGGTGGTGGTCGGTGCAACGTCACGAATAATCGTCCTGTTGATGATTTAATCGCACATATTCCTGGAAATGGAAAGTTTTTATATAGTACATTTGCGCAATGGAATAATTTCGATATCATGAACTTCTTTGAATCACAAGGCGTACATTTAAAAGAAGAGGATCATGGACGGATGTTTCCTGTGACAAATAAATCAAAAACGATTATCGAAGCATTACTTAATCGTCTGAAAGAACTAGATGTGACGATCCTATTCTCTACTCGAGTAGAGAAATTGATCCACAAAGAACATAAAATTTACGGTATACGCACGGAATTCGAAGAGTTCCATGCTCCTGCCGTTATCTTAACGACTGGTGGTCGGACTTATCCCTCTACTGGTTCTACTGGAGATGGGTACAAGATCGTGAAGCGAGTAGGTCACACGGTGACGCCTCTTTATGCGACAGAGTCCCCCTTGATATCGGATGAACCGTATATTCAAGAGAAAATACTTCAAGGGCTTTCTTTACAGGACATCACTTTACGTGTTCTAAATAAAAAAGGCCGTGTATTGACTGAACATACGATGGATTTGCTTTTCACCCATTTCGGTATTTCTGGTCCGGCTGCACTGCGTTGTTCAAGTTTTGTCAATAAAGAATTAGAGAAAACGGGAGAACCAGTGACGCTTTCTCTGGATTGTTTCCCTACACAAACCAAACAAGAGCTTATTCATTTATTGACAGAAAAAAGTAAAGCCACCAAAAAGAACTTAGTAAATGCTTGGCACGGTCTATTACCTGAGCGATTGTTGGTTTTCTTTCTTGAGCGGCTTGAAATGGACAGCCTAACAGGACAACAAGCCTCTCAAAAACAAATTCAAGATTTCGTTCAATTATGCAAAGAGTTTAAGCTATCAATCAACAAGACTTTTCCTATTGAGAAATCATTTGTAACTGGCGGAGGGGTTTCTCTAAAGGAAATTCATCCTAAAACGTTGGAGAGTAAAATCATTGATGGTCTGTATTTTGCCGGAGAATTACTGGATGTCAATGGTTATACTGGCGGCTTTAATATCACAGCGGCTTTCGCTACAGGACATGTAGCAGGAATGAATGCTGGGCAAAGAGCATAATGTATAAAAAAGAAAGAAGGAGACTGGGCAAACAACATCCCGGCCTCCTTCTTTCTTTTATACGTATGATTTATTGTTTTATATCTGCAAATTGTCCGCTCGTTAATGCACAGATATCTTGAGGAGCTAATTCCATCTGCAGCCCTCTTCTGCCAGCTGATACAATGATTTGATCATAGTTTTCTGCGATTTGATCTAAATAAGTAGGAAATAGTTTTTTCATTCCTATAGGCGAGCAGCCACCACGTATGTATCCGGTCGTTGCTTCCAAATCTTTCAAATGAAGCATTTCTACTTTTTTATTCCCTGAAACTTTTGCTAATTTTTTTAGATTCAATTCGGCTTCTCCTGGTATCACAGCAACAAGAGGCCCCGTCACATTGCCCACAGCAACCAGTGTTTTAAATATACGAGATTGGCTCTCTGGGAGCTGTTCGGCGACAGAGGACGCACTTAGGTGGTTTTCGTCCCATTCATATTCGTGTTCTGTATAGGGAATCTTTTTTTGTTCGACCATACGGATCGCATTCGTTTTTACTATTTTTTTCTTTGCCAAAAAATATCACCTCAAACTTGTTCTACAACGGTTCATTTAATAATTGGATAATTTGCTTCAATGCTTTGACCGGTAATTGTCCTGGAGCAGAAACAGAATCACTGTTTAAGGAACCAAACGTCATGACGGAGCCTGTCGTTCCGCCAGCCAGACGAGAAATTTTCCCCAGATCGCCCATAGACATCGTAATGATAGGCATGGAGACAAAAGCATTTGCCCGTCTAGTCAACTCCATCAACCGCAAAACATCTCGTTCATTGTTGGGAGTCACTGCCAACTTTCCGATATCAGCGCCAAAATATTCCATGACATTCAGTCGGTAAAGCAAGACAGGGTCAGCTGGTGTTTCTTTAAAATCATGACTACTGATGATCAAAGGGATATCTAAAGATTTGATTTCCTCTATCAGTCCTTTCCCTAAACTTTCAACTTTGAACAACTCGATATCGACCATATCTACTAATCCAGTGTGTATCACATGTTCATAAAGATCGCGATACTGACGGATCGATATGTCTTGTTCTCCGCCTTCAGCTAAGGTACGGAACGTAAATAATAACGGCAATCCATCAAGCATCTCATGGATAAGAACCAATGTTTCTGCAACTTCATCAAAAGAAAAAACCTTACGATAATGATCGACTCGCCATTCTACTAAGTCGGCCCCTGCTTCACGTGCAAGAACTGCTTCACGTAATACTTCCTCTCGGACGGCTCCGATAAGAGGCGCACAAATCTTTGGTCTACCGCTTCCTATATTCAATCCCTTTATCCGAACCACTCTGCATCGCTCCTTCTAATGGTTATTTTTAATTTGATAAACAAACACTTTCAGATAATTGCCTTCTAAAAAGGTATCCGTCGTCTGGAAATCTTTTGGCAGACGATATAAAGCAAGTTGTTCAAAAGAAACATTCTTGGCATGGAATTCCTCTTCGATCATTGTTTGGAATTGTTCGATCGAGACATTCGCAGCATTTGTAGACGCAATAAGTATCCCATCTTCTGCTAAAATATCCAGACTATCCTTGATCAGTTCCCCATAATCTTTTGCTACGCGAAAGACTTTTTTCTTGTTTCTGGCAAAACTTGGTGGATCCAATACAATCATGTCATATAAAAATTGTTTTCTTTTTGCGTATTTGAAGTACTCGAATACGTCCATAACAATGATTTTTTGCTGATCGACATCCAGGCCATTCACTTCAAACTGTTCCTGTGTTTTTTTCAAACTGCGTTTTGCTAGATCGACACTTGTCGTTTCGATTGCCCCTCCCATTGCGGCAGCAACAGAAAAGGCGCCGGTATAACTAAACATATTCAAAACTGTTTTCCCAGAAGCGAAACCTTCTGCTAATGATCCCCGTACTTCTTTTTGGTCTAGAAAGATACCAGTCATTAATCCTTCATTCAAATAAACGGCAAATTTTACTCCGTTTTCTTTTACGACCAAGGGCTCCGGTGCCTCTTTTCCGTAAATGAACTGGCTCTCAGGCAGATTCACTGATTCAAAACGAATTTTCTCATATCCGCCGATGATTTCCGGATAGATTTCACGAAAAGCTTGAATCAATAATTCACGATGTGTATATAACGTCTCGTTATACCAAGAAAAAACAGCATAACCTGCATAATAATCAATAATCAGACCGCCGATTCCGTCTCCTTCTCCATTGAATATACGAAAAGCGGTAGTAGAATCATCTGAAAAAAAGAAAGTTCTTTTTTCTTTTGACTTCACAAAAAGTTCTTCAAAAAATGATTGATCAAATGGGATATCCTGCTGGCTCAATACCCAACCGATCCCTTTATTCTGCTTTCCTAGATATCCTTTTGCGATAAATTGGTTTTGCGGATCAACTAATTCCACCCATTGCGTGGTTTCTTTTTGGGGATGTGCAAGGTCTTCTTTTTGGATCAGTGGGTATCCTTTTTTTAATCGACTGCTTGCTCTTTTTTTTACTTGTACTTTCATTCCTTCACCTGCTTTAGCTTTCTCTTCTCAAGTATAACAAAAAACATAGGACTTGTCTTACTGCTCCTTTTTCATCAAGCTTAAAGAAAAACTTAATGAAACAGCACAAAGTTCTGGTTTCAATTGACACTATATTGTCATACTAGTAAAATAAATGAGAATAAGTGAGCTGTGTAACATGGTTTCATGACACTTCTGTGATTAAGAAGTGCAGAAAGGAAGATTATCTTGAAATATATAAAAACACCTGCCTTTTTGAATAAGAGGCTCGGATTTTTTTCTTTACTAGTCGTTTTACTTTGGTTGAAAACGATTTTTGCCTATTTGGTCGATTTCCATCTTGGAATTGAAAGTGGCATTCAATACTTTATCTTGTTTATCAATCCTATTGCAACTACACTGTTATTACTTGGAATTGCTCTTTATATCAGACGCCCCAGAGTTGCTTATATCACGATGATGGTCATTTATTTTCTTTTGACATTGCTTGTTTTTTCGAATGTCACTTATTATCGAGAATTCACGGACTTCATTACGATCAACACGATTTTAGGTGCTGGGAAAGTAGCAAGTGGTCTGGGAGAAAGTGCCATTCGACTGTTTCGCCCATATGACGTGATCTATTGGATCGATTTCATTATCTTGACTGTTCTACTGATCGCCAAAAAAATCAAGTTGGACCCTCGTCCGATTCGAGCAAGAATGGCTTTTGCGATCTCTACATTAGCCGTTATGATTTTCTCAGGAAATCTTTTTATGGCGGAAGCTGATCGTCCCGAATTATTGACTCGTACATTCTCTCGGGATTATTTGGTTAAATATCTTGGCTTGAATGCTTTCATGGTTTACGACGGCGTTCAAACTTACCAGACAAACCAAGTGCGGGCAGAAGCAAGCCCCAATGATATGAAAGAAGTAGAAAATTATGTAAAAGAACATTACGCAGCACCAAATGATGATTTGTTTGGACTTGCTAAAGGAAAAAATGTGATTTATATCCATTTAGAAAGCTTCCAACAATTCTTGATCGATTATAAATTGACAGATGAGAATGGTGTCCAACATGAAGTTACACCTTTCATCAATAGTCTTTATCACAGCAACAGCACGTTCAGTTTTGACAACTTTTTCCATCAAGTAAAAGCAGGAAAAACAAGTGATGCGGAAACGCTGATGGAAAATTCATTGTTTGGCTTGAATCAAGGCTCCTTGTTCACACAATTAGGCGGAAAAAATACTTTCCAAGCTGCACCTGATATTTTAAGTCAAACAGAAGGCTACACGAGTGCCGTGTTTCATGGGAACGCCGGCACATTCTGGAATCGAAACGAGACCTATAAGAATTTAGGATATGATTATTTCTTCGATTCTTCTTATTATGACGTTAATGATGACAATTCGTTCCAATACGGTTTGCATGATAAACCATTTTTCCAACAATCTGTACAATACTTGGAACGTCTGCAACAACCATTTTATTCAAAATTCATTGCTGTATCTAACCATTATCCTTATTCGAAATTCACCAATGACGAAGCTGGATTCCCGTTAGCCAATACAAACGATGAGACGATTAACGGTTACTTCGCGACAGCCAATTATTTAGACACTGCCGTACAAGAATTCTTCAACTATTTGAAAGAAAGCGGCTTGTATGATAATTCAGTTATCGTTCTTTACGGTGACCATTATGGTGTCTCGAATTCTAGAAATAAAAATCTAGCTGAACTAGTTGGAAAAACAAGTTCTACTTGGACAAATTATGACAATGCACAAATGCAGCGTGTCCCTTATATGATCCATATTCCTGGACAAACACAAGGCGGGATCAATCACACTTATGGCGGCCAAGTTGATGCTTTGCCTACACTGCTCCATTTACTAGGTGTAGATACAAAAAATTATATTCAGTTAGGACAAGATCTATTCTCGAAAGATCATGAACAGCTTGTTTCTTTCCGTGATGGCGATTTTGTTACTCCAAAATATACTTACTACGGTGGTACCATCTACAGTAACGAAACTGGTGAAGCCATTACTGAACCTACTGAGGAAGTACAGAATGAAATTGATTCACTCAAAGAAAAAGTTGATAAACAGTTAGCTGTTTCTGATCAAATCAATAACGGTGATCTTCTTCGTTTCTATACGAATAGTGGGTTAGACCCAATTGATACCAGTGATTATGACTACAAGAATGGTTTAGGGAAATTAAAAGAAGCTGAAAAATCTCTAGGTGACAAATCAACTAGTGTCTTTAGTCAACACAACGGACAATCAACTGTGGATCTTTATAAAACACAAACGTATCAAGAACTTCACGGAACGACCACAAGTTCTTCCGAATGATAAAACAAATCTGAAAAGAGCTGCGACAAACATCTTGTCGCAGCTCTTTTTTCACAACCTCTTGCTTTTTGCAAGAGGTTTCCTGGTTTTGGTTTTAATTCGTGATTTTACTAAAGGAATTTCATACTTTATTCATATTCATTTTTTATACTTTTTATAGAGGTGAAAAGTATGAAAATGATCCGCTATGCTACTGCTCGATTAATTTATTACAAAAAGCAGACAATACTCTATTGTTTATTTTCAAGCTTTTCTGCTTTTTTATTGATAGCATGCCTGACTCTCTACCATTTGCAATCGGCTTTAGCGAATCAAGTCCAAGATCGGCTTTCATTTATTGGTGCTTCTGCATCTACGGAGCTTCTTCCGGCTTTAGAATTAGCTAGCCGATTTTATCTAAAAGGCATATTCAGTTTATTTTTTCTATTTGCCTTCTTTTTTATCTTTTTCTTTTACTATTCACTCAGGCAAAACCAGCAAGAATTGATGAATTGGCGCCTGACTGGTCTTTCTAAAGCCAAACTGTTCCTTTTTATTTTTTGGCAGCTGTTCTTTCCTCTCTTTCTTTGTTGTATCTTGGTTTTATTGTGGATCGTCAGCTTCCAGTCGGTTTATGAAACACTGCTTCAAAGGATCAATTTTCTTGTCTTAAAGACTGCTGAGCTGCCAGATATCCGTGATATCTTGACTTCAGTAAGCGGACTTACGATTCCGATGGATCAGCAGACTTTCTTTACTATCGATTTTCAAAATGATCTGTTTTTCACAGATATTCTTAGAGGCTTTGCCCAAACACTTGTTGGACTTAGCGGGTGCTGTCTGATTCTCAGCCTATTGCCATTCACTTTTTTTATCCATCACTTGCAAAGCAGGAGGTCTAAACGTAATGAAACCTGAATATTTGATTAACGCTGACCATTTGACCGTTATCTTGTGTCCCCTCGAAAAACAGGATAAGATATTGGAACATTTAAAAAAAGAAGTTCTAGTTGCTAATCTGGAAAATTTCGCCATCGTTCAAAAAGATTGGCCAATGTTTCCTTACCTAAAGCTCAAAGACCATGTGCTGTTAGATTTACCAGAAAAGGGAATCAAACAAGATCGTTTAGCCTATCAAGAAAAACTTGATATCTCTTCTTCGTTACTTAATTGTGCGGCGACTGAGCTTACGCCTTTTGAGAAAGTAAAGCTTCAATTGCTTCATGCGTTGCTTTCCAAACGAAACAATATTGTTATTGAAGATACATTTGATGAACTTAGCATATTGGAGATTCAAGAACTGCTCCACTTGCTTTCTTATTTAGCTCATGAAGAAAATCAAGGTATCTTACTCTTTACGCATGACGCTACTATTGCCCAGAGTCCTTACATTGATCGTTTAGAGCCTGCGGGTTAAATCAGTCATTTTATAATAAAAAAACAAGCGATATAGAAGATCGATTCATGATCTTTTATATCACTTGTTTTTTTATTCTTCTTTGATTTCTACGTCAGGCAAACGAACAGTGAATTTCGTTCCTTTTCCTAGTTCGCTTTCTACTTCTAATTTTCCTTTGTGCAGGCGAACAAGCTGCTGCACGATTGGTAAACCTAATCCTGATTCACCATATTTTGTATTTTTTCTTGAAGGATCTACTTTATAATAGCGATCCCATATACTTTTCATTTGTTGTTCAGACATTCCAATTCCCGTATCTTCGATCGTGATGATCGTTTCAAGATAGCCTTTTTCCAGGGTGACCATGATTTGGCCGTTTTCGGTAAATTGTATCGCGTTTTGAATAATATTGACCATGATTTGGACAAAACGGTCATAATCCGCGTAAACATCGATATCATCATCGGCTTTCAGTGTCAACGTATCCCCTGCTGCCTCTGCTTTAGCTTCTAACTGGGCAACAATATTCCTCAATGTTTCTGTACCATTGAATTTTTTAATGACCATACTGATTTGATTCGTACGGATTTTTTCATAATCCAAATTTTCATTTACTAAACGGATCAGACGCTCTGTTTCATTCTTCATCAATTTAATCGCGTTTTCTCGCTGATTCTCAGGGATTGCATTGTATTCCAACCCTTCCAGAAGACCGTTGATTGTCGTAAGAGGTGTTCTCATCTCATGGGAAGCATCTGCCATGAATTGTCTTCGACGATTTTCTTGTTCTTCGATTTCTGCTTGAGATTCTTTCAGTGAATTCGTCATTTTATTGAAATCATCTGCTAACTCATCAAATTCATCTTTATCATGTACGGGAAGCTGTACATCAAAATTGCCATTCGTCACTTCTTTCGTCGCATTCCTTAAACGATTGATCCGCTTGACTTGGAATGCTGCAAAAGCATAACTGGCAATGACCGCCACAATACTGGAAAAAATGAAACCTTTGAACAGGTTCAGTGTAATTGGACGAACACTGTTATCGATATTTCGCGCAGGTTGACTGACTACAAGTGCTCCATAGAATTCATGATTCAAATTGAATGGTACAAGTGCGTAAGAGGTCGCCTGTGCTTGCCCTAAAATGTTTTTATTCGATGTGAATTTCTCTTGACGCCCACTCCTCAGATTTTTCCATTGATCCGTTGTTAAGGTAAAGTTCAGCAATGCTGTATTGGTCGGATAAATGACACGTTCATTTTTGTCGATGAATATAAAATTCACATTTTGTTCTGTCAGTACTTGCTCCGTCAGCAGCAATGCATTTTGAAATGCCTGATCTTGACTAAACTGCGGAAGTGTATCGGCATAGGTCTGCGTTGTCTTTTCAACTGATTCAGCATATCCAAACAGTTGCTGATAATTGTTTTCTTCAATCGTCTGTTTTGTCAGTTGCGTAAAAGAAACTCCGACGATCAATAAGATCAACGCGACCATTCCGCAAAAAGCTAAGAGTTGCTGATACAAATAACGCATTAGGCAACACCAGAATCATCAAATTTGTAGCCGACTCCCCAAACAGTTTGGATAACTTGTGGTCCGACCTTTTCAATTTTTTGACGCAATTTCTTGATATGGGCATCTACTGTCCGTTCATCACCAAAATACTGGTAATCCCAGACTAGTTCAAGCAACTGTTCCCGAGAAAATACTTGTCGTGGTTTTTTTGCTAAAGTAAACAATAGATCGAATTCTTTAGGCGTCAAGCCTTCGATGGGCCGATTGTCCAGATATGCTTCTCGTGTTTTCGTATTCATCTTGAAATGACTGGTCTCAATATCAAAATGATCATCTGAAACCGCTGCTTCTTCTCTTGCTTCTGCCAACTCGCTACGGCGATGTAAAGCTTTCATTCGAGCAATAAGCGTCAGCGGACTGAAAGGTTTCGTCACATAATCATCTGCCCCCATCTCTAAGCCAATCACCTGATCACTTTCAGAATCTCTAGCTGTCAGCATGATAATCGGCACTGTGCTTGAAACTTTGCGGATCTCTCTTCCTACTAGCATGCCGTCCATTGTAGGCAAATTCAAGTCCAATGTAATCATGTCCCAGTGTTGGGGGTTTTCTAAAAAGGCGTCGAGCCCTTCTTTTCCATCATATTTGAAGGTTGCTTCCCAACCTTCATTTAAGAAAAACATCTGCATCATTTCAGAAACAGATTGATTATCTTCAATCATTAAAATATTCATTATCGTTCCCTCCAGTTTCCAGGTCATATCTCTGTAATTTTTTTTCTGTCATAATAAAAATGGGCATAATTGGAAATACCAATAATAGCATTTCGATCAAAAAATAATTCGTATGTCCAGATATCTTTAAATAATAACCGATCAATGTCATCAGTAAGCCCATAAGGAAAAACCAGTTCCCGCTTGTCTTTTGTGCTAGTCGCCAATGAGCGTCTGTTTTTGCGGCAAGAGGCGAATGGTACCCATAAAAAGGCAGGTTTCCTTTTGAGGGCAGAATCCGAAAAAGACTGCCAATTATTAAGAATAAGATACCAATACTGAAAAAAATCATTCTTTCCCTCCTAAATTCTCTTCTTATAGTATACTCTATATTGTTGACTGAACCAATATGTTCAGGAATTCTTCACGAAAGGTTTGTCTTTTGTTCATTCTTTGTTAAGATAAACTTATTCCAATAAAAAAGGAGTTTTATTTGTGTCAAATTATCGTGCAATCACTTTCTTTGATCTTGATGGAACATTACTAGATGCGAAGTCAAAAATCACACCCGAAGTGGCAAAAGCTATGAACGCATTAAAAGAAAACAACGTTCTTCCCGTCATCGCCACAGGACGTACAGAAGCAGAAATCCACTCGATCATGGAAGATGCGGGCATTACTTCTGCAGTCACCATGAACGGTTCTTTCATTCGAGTAAACGGTGAAGAAATCTACTCTCAGACATTTTCTTCAGAAGAATGTCAAAAAATGTATGATCATGTACAGTTGAATGGGCACGAACTTTCTTACTATAACGACCAGAAAATCTGGTGTACCGGTCATAGCCAAACAATGATCGAGGCTTATGACTTTATCCATTCAGATGTGCCGGAAATAGATCCTCTAGGCTTTAAAGACAATACAGTAAATATGTTACTTATCTTATCTCAATCGGGTGACGAATACTATCATGAACATTTTCCTGAGCTAACTTTTTATCGGAATGGTCCTTACTCGATTGATACAGTGAAGAAAGGAATCTCAAAAGGCGCAGGTGTCAAACGACTGAAGAAAGAACTTCAATTAGAAGAAGTTCCTACTTTTGGATTTGGCGATGGTCCGAATGATTTTGCCTTGTTGGAAGCTTGCGACAACAAAATCGCTATGGGCAATGCCTATGATGGATTAAAAGAGCTTTCTACTTTCATCACAAAGAAAAATACAGAAGGCGGGATTGTCCACGCATTGAAGCATTTTGATCTGATTTAAGGACATTTTTTCGAAACTGGACCCTTTCTAAAAAAAATCACTTATTTTTTCTTAAGAAAGGGACAGTTTTTATATAAATAATGGGGTATCATCCGCTTTTTTATTGAATTTATCCCAAGATGTGCTATACTGATTTTGTATGAAAAATACACGTAACCCTTGTTAGCTAACGGGGACGTTACGGATTCGACAGGCACAGTCGAGCTTGAATTGCGTTTCGTAGGTTACGTCTACGTAAAAACGTTACAGTTAAATATAACTGCTAAAAACGAAAACAACTCTTACGCTTTAGCTGCCTAAAAACAGTTAGCGTAGATCCTCTCGGCATCGCCCATGTGCTCGAGTAAGGGTCCTAACTTTAGTGGGATACGTTTCAACTTTCCGTCTGTAAGTTGAAAAAGAGAATATCAGACTAGCGATACAGAATGCCTGTCACTCGACAAGCTGTAAAGCGAAACCTCAAATGAGTTGACTATGAACGTAGATTTTTAAGTGGCGATGTGTTTGGACGCGGGTTCGACTCCCGCCGTCTCCATTGTGAGATTTCACCAGATTTCGCTAGATGCTTAAATCCTTATTTTATAAGGGTTTGAGCATTTTTTGTTTTCGCTGATTTTCGTTAAATGAATGAAAATGGCATTCAAAATGGCATTCAAAATAGCATTCAAAAAAAACATTTTTTAATATATATGTTCCATCCATATTGTCAACGCTATTCCTACTTTACAAAAAGAACATTAGTTCGTATACTCTTTTTTAGGTGAATATTATGTTGATGGAAGGAAAAACACAATTATGGT
>NZ_KV815589.1:19055-22379 GCF_001814285.1 Enterococcus sp. HMSC076E04
ATAAGAACTACTTTAAAATTCCTGCTGCGAAAACGAGAATGAAGAAGGATGTATACTTTTTGTTTGATGTGGTGACTGACGTGCCGGACGCACGTAGCGATCATCGGCGTTATGACTATATAAAGTATACTTTCGTTGATCCAGAAAGGTATAAAGATTAAAGTAGGCTACCTAAAAAGGTAGCCCGGAACGGATTTTATCACCATACTTATAAAAGGAGATATTTTTAAGTTAGTATTAAGATTGTGTAATATGATGATATCTATATTTTATAGTATCAGTGCTATAAAATCAAAAATAAGTCACTAATTAACTATCACTCCAATTATAAGTCTTTTTTCCATTATTTTTTACAGTTATATGGTATGCTTTTTAATGGCTTCAAATATAAAAGAGTTTAAAGCGTAACACACTTTTGGGGAGTGGTTTTTGGGGAACGCTTTAAACTCTTCTTTATTATTATCTCACAATTTAACCCAAATGTCTTTCCATTTAAAAATCAAATTAAAACTTTTCAAATATACAGAAGTATAACTATGTGAAACATCCTTTCATTAATCCATAAAAGAATACATAAAAAAGCCACTCATTTGAGTGGCAATGAAGAAAAGCTTTAGCTTGTATAATACTCTTCAAAAAAATTCTAACACATAACGATTCAAATGGCTACATTAAGGTACCCTTTAGGACTCGAACCTACGACCGGACGGTTATGAGCCGTTTGCTCTGACCAACTGAGCTAAGGGTACGGAACAACCCACTCCGAAGAGTGGGCTCCTTTGAAGGAAGATTAAACCAAAAAACTCTGACTACATTCATCTTAAATTATCAGTTAAGATTGTGCCATATCATTTTTTTTAAAATAATGTGTTTCGCTTATGTATGTTCGAAAAAAGGCAAACTAAAATTATGATTGAGTTTGAAGCGCTGAAAGGACAACTATACTCCAATCATACCACGAAGCTCCCTTTATATCATAAAATTGTTAATCCATTTTATTTATACAAACATTAGTTCCTCTTGTTAGTGCTACTCCCACTCTGATAGTTGAAGACAAGGATTTTTCAGATAGTAATGTCCGTCTTAATTATTTAGGAAGTGCGATGATAAAAAATAATGGGCAATTTAAAATGAAACATGTTAAAATAGTTACAGAAGTAAATAATCCTGAAATTTCTATTGATATTAAAGACAGATCAACTTGGAATTATCAAGAGATGGTTACATGCTTCGTACAAAGTACGGTGAGTGAAGATTTCATGAGTAGGGAGGTGCATTATGTACAAAATTCTTTATAAAGATTTTCTCGCTGATGCATCTCTTTCAGTAGATTATAATATTGGGTATGATTATCTTACATTTTACAATAAATCATATGGAAATGTTGACTATATTCAATGTACAGATCATATTTATCTAATTGTAGACTTAGATGAATCTTCAATTTTAGGTGCTAAGGTTATGGGCTTAATAAATTACTTTTCTTTAGATGAATTAGACGAGCTAGAATATCCCGTTGTAGCTGAATCTATAAAAACACTGTATACCAGAATAAAAAATACCCCCTACTCAGAAGAGTAAGGGGGCTCTTCTATGTACCCTGTAGGACTCGAACCTACGACCGGACGGTTATGAGCCGTCTGCTCTAACCAACTGAGCTAAGAGTACGGAAAGCCATCACAACTACTGCAAACAAAAAGAATGGACATAGACTAGAAAATAATGGGTTTCATTCTTTTGTTGTGATGGCATATTTATTATTGCATAACTTTAAAAGAAAAAATAGAGTATATTTAACATTCATTTGCTTAGCTTTATAGTAAAAAAATTATTGACGCTTTTTTTACGTAGTATAGAATGACATTGTAAGCAAAAAAAAGACCATGCTGTCAACATGGCCTACAAGCACTTGCACGGATATCCAATCTGTTCAATCCCTAGCTTAGTCTTGAATTCTAGTGTCTAGAATCTATAACCTTGCCATTGATTTCCGAGATCAATGGTTTTTTATTAGCAAGAATTACAATATTCAAAAAAACGTTATTTTATCACTTATAATTTGTAATTATACTGCATCAAAATAATGTGCCACACGTACAAATCGTTATATTAAATCGTATATATTAAGTTTTCTTAATTTTTCATCTTATTGTTTTTTATATTTTACGCTTGCATAAATTTTACGTAAATGTTATATTAATTACGAGGATAGATCTATCACCTCATCTTTCAGTTAGCTCTAGATTGATAATAATCATATCAATCAAAGTGAGAAGAGTGCACTCACGTTCCCCCGCAGGCGGGTTAGCCTAGCGTTGGTCTGTATGGGACGGTATCCATACTTTGCACTCTCTTTTTTTTTTGTTAAAAACTAAACAGAGGAGCGCCTTCTATGCCTAAAGATTTAAAAAAAACTTATAATCAATATCTAACAAATCTTGATGGCAAAACGGCAATTTTAACAACCCCATCCACCCCTCTAGATTGCTTTTACATAAAATTTGATATTCTTCAACTTCCACATTTGCTTGGACTACACAAAATATATAATGAACCTCCTAAATCTCTTTGCAGTAAATTGGCTTCTTCTTCAATTACATATGAAAAAATTCAGCGACATAAAATGTTTGGCTCTATCAAAGATAGAATTACTCTGTTTGATTTCATTTTAGATATATTCCTAGAAGATTATAACGGATCCGTTATTTATGTTTCTGAAGCTGATAGAAACGGTTCTTCTATGAAATTAGATATCGCATTTAATCATCCTTACAAAAATAAAATATTGACCCTTGGTTTAAGAGAAATATCCCCCGCTATATATGTCCCGGTAACCTTTTACGTTAAGAAAAAAAATATAGCCCAAGACTTCCAGCAATCTAAAAGAGCTAAAATTCTAAGTTTAGAGTTTATAGGAACTAAAAACATTCTCTTACGATAGCTTTAGAATTTATCTACTATAACCAATACAAGTTGTCACAAAGCGTAAAAAGACAACTGATAATAGTCAATATCGTTATGTACTGCCCCTCTACGAGGGGCTATTTTTTTATCGTTGCGGAATATTTAAATACCAGCGTTTATCATGAAAATCTTGTGCTCCGCCTTTAGTGTTCCCTTCTGGATCATTCGTTGCACGCATCATGACATAGACTTTCTTATTAGGAAAATTACGCATATTGAAAGATACATGATAACCAACATTTCCAGAAGTATTATAAGCTTGATTTACATCTGGTCTATAAATTCCATCAGCTCTTACTCGAGCTAATTCTTTCCCAGTATTGTAATCCATAATGAAAATATACTCGTATTTATAATTAG
>NZ_KV815589.1:22479-23019 GCF_001814285.1 Enterococcus sp. HMSC076E04
TAGTTGGATCAATGACTGGTTTATCATCTGAAGTAGTTGGATTTTCATCGGTAAATCCATGAGCCAAATCATAGGCTAGTTTTTCTTTACTTACACCCATTTCAGAAAGATAACCGTAAGGATCTGTATGATCGCCCCAAATATTTTGAGTTACCCATAAATGCGATTTAATACCTGGCTGGTTGTAAGGCGTATCTAGCGTTAAAGGAATACCATATTTTATTGCTGAATCTCTAGCCAATTCAACGTATGCCTTGTAGTTTTTCTCAAACGTTGTTTTATCATGTGTGTGTTGTAACTCAATCTGCACAGGACTATTTGCATTAGCATACGAACCAGCACCGTACTGTACATAACCAGGTTGTCCGACTTGATAAACAATTCCGCCGTCTCCCACAATGTAAGCAGTGTAAGCACTAGTCCATGAACGTTGCATATATTGCGCTTCATTGCGCCCTGTTGCTGTTTCATTAGCCGTTTCATGCAGTAAAATGTACTGATTATTTGCTACTTGAGAGCTACCTTCATTTACACCTAAAT
>NZ_KV815589.1:23119-23539 GCF_001814285.1 Enterococcus sp. HMSC076E04
TACCTTCATTTACACCTAAATTAAATTCATTGTTGATCGTATAGGCGAACCCGTTAATTGGCAATAAAAAAAGAGCCATTAATAGGCTCATCGCAGTAACAGTAATTTTCTTTTTCATTTGTTTCCTCCTATTTTTTCAAATTATAAGCCGACACACCAGTGATAACGCCTAAAAATGTTGCTACTGCATTGATAGTGAGTACTGTCATATCTGTTCCATTCCATCCATACGCTTTTCCTAACGTGGCTACTAAAACAGATGCAGCTGGTAATACTGTTAAAACTGTCCATTTAATGACTTGATAATATTTATCGGGTAAAATCATTTCTTCTTTACCTCCTTTCTTTTTCATCTTCTTCTCTCCCTAAACAACGTTTTAATCTGCTGTGTGTGTTCTACCAATTTTTCTGCATGTGTAT
>NZ_KV815590.1:0-7699 GCF_001814285.1 Enterococcus sp. HMSC076E04
AAGGGAACTGCGACAAGACTTTTGTCACAGTTCCCTTGCTCGCTTTTTTGATTAATTGAATTTCTCTTAAAATATTTGAAACTGTTTATTCTGTATTGCTTTTGACCAAAATAGAGTGTATAATCAAAGCTTGTGAGTAGTCTAATTAATTAGATAACTCTCCTTGCTCTTAGGAACCTAAGAGCCGAAAGTCCACAGGGAGGTGAATATCAATGGAAAACACGAAATATGAAATCATGTACATTATTCGTCCAAACATTGATGAAGAAGCAAAAACTGCTTTAATCGAACGTTTCGATGCAATCTTGAAAGATAACGGAGCAGAAGTTATCGAATCAAAAGATTGGGAAAAACGCCGTTTCGCTTATGAAATGAACGGTTACCGTGAAGGTATCTATCACATCGTTAAAGTATCTTCTCCATCATCAGCAAATGCTGTCAGTGAATTTGACCGTCTTGCTAAAATCAACGACGATATCATTCGTCACATGATTGTTAAAGAAGAAGCTTAATTGTTGTTTCATGTGAAACAATAGAAAAACGATGAGAGGAGATGACTATTTTGATTAATAATGTTGTATTAGTTGGACGTCTGACGAAAGATCCAGATTTGCGTTACACAGCAAGTGGTACGGCAGTCGCAACATTTACTTTGGCTGTGAATCGTAATTTTACAAACCAAAGCGGCAATCGCGAGGCTGATTTTATCAACTGTGTGATTTGGCGCAAATCAGCAGAAACTTTAGCAAACTATGCTCGTAAAGGAACACTTTTAGGTGTTACTGGACGTATCCAAACTCGTTCTTATGATAATCAGCAAGGACAACGTGTATACGTAACAGAAGTAGTAGCTGACAACTTCCAATTGCTGGAAAGTCGTTCTGCATCTGAAAATCGCCAACAAAGCGGCGGATTCCAAAGTTCTGGTCAATCAGCTGGCGGATTTGGCGGAAACAATAACTCTAATCAAACATCTCAATCATCCAACGGTATGCCTGATTTCGACCGTGATACTTCTGACCCATTCGGCTCAAGTTCAACGATCGACATTTCAGATGATGATTTACCATTCTAAACGAATTTGATAGGAGGGAAATAGAATGGCACAACAAAGAAGAGGCGGACGTAAACGTCGTAAAGTAGACTACATTGCTGCTAACCATATTGAATATATCGATTATAAAGATATCGAATTACTAAAAAGATTTATTTCAGAACGCGGTAAAATCTTGCCACGTCGTGTAACTGGTACAGGCGCTAAAAACCAACGTAAAATTACTGTTGCAATCAAACGCGCACGTATCATGGGCTTGCTACCTTTCGTTAGCGAAGACTAATAAATCCGAGGAATTGAATGACTGATCCTTTTGATCAGCTATTCAATTCTTTTTTTTCTGTAAAAATAACCGATATTCGTTTAGTCGCTTGAATGACGAAAGTTATGGTAAAATCAAGTTAGTCATATATGGGAGGAAAATTATGGAAAATAAAAACAATCATTTATCCCCAAAACCTCTCTTCCTTATCCTGTTTATACTAATCGAAGTATTGGTAGTCTTAATTTTACCATTTCGTTTTGTTAGCGCTTCGGTCATTCTTTTGATGAATTTATGGGGCGTTCGCTATTGGTTGAAAATGAAACGCTGGCTTATTTTAAATAAACGTGAAAAGATCCAGCAGGCTTCGACCGTAGCCGAAACCAATCTGGCTTATGTCTCAGAAGTCATGCCTGTAGGAGTGATTGCTTATCAGCCATCAAGCCAAAAAATCGAATGGCTCAATCCTTTGGCATTGAAAGTCAAAGATCAAAGTGGATTAACAGAGGAAGAATTGTTAGATACTTTTTTTACTGCAAAAGAAAAAAAGAAAAACCAAGTCTATTTAGCAGATAAAACATTTCAGTTTGATATGGATACAGTAAAGGGTGTCGTTTATTTTAATGATATCACCCAAAACCAGTTATTGAAACTTCATCAGGCGAACAGTCAGCCAGTGATCGGTATTTTATCTATTGATAACTATGCAGATGCTATTGATAAATTGGATGACAAAGAGATTTCTTATTTGAACTCTTTCGTCACTACACTAGTTTCTGACTGGATGAATGAATACCATGTCTTTTTCAAAAGAATCAACGCAGAACGGTTTTTCTTCGTCGCGCAGATGATCGATCTGAAAAAGATGATGGATAAAAAATTTGATTTGTTGGATCGCTTTCGAGCAGAAGCTGAAAAACAGAGTTCACCTATCACCCTGAGTATGGGGATCGCTTATGGCGCAAGATCCCTCGATGAAATCGGTGGAGAAGCTCAGAACAATTTAGATGTTGCTCTAGTCCGCGGAGGCGACCAAGTTGTCGTGAAAGAGGTAAAAGAAGGTGCGAAACCTGTTTATTATGGCGGTAAATCAGCTAAGAATGTCAAACGCACGCGTGTCCGTTCTCGAGCGATGAGTACTGCTTTGCGCCGGATTTTTGATGAAACAGGCGATGTGTTCATCATGGGACACAAATTTCCGGATATGGATGCTTTAGGCTCTGCTTTTGGTGTCAGTTGTCTTGCACGCTTCAACCAGAAAAAGGCTTATATCGTTATCAACGAGAACGAAATCATTCCAGATGTGGAACGTTGTCTCGAAGAAATCCATAAACATCCAGAATTAGAAATGCAATTAATCTCTCCAGAACGCGCCATAGAGCTGAAAAAAGAAGAAGACCTCCTCGTGATGGTGGATTATCATAAACCTTCTCTATCGATCTCTCTGAGCCTATATGAGCAATTTGATAAGATCGTGATCATTGATCATCACCGCCGAGGGGAAGAGTTTCCAAGCAAGCCTTTGCTGACTTATATCGAATCTTCAGCCTCTTCCGCTTCAGAGCTAGTTTCTGAGCTGATCCAATACCAAAGTAGCAAAACGAATCGTTTAGATCGCTTTGAGGCCACACTATTACTTGCAGGGATGGTTGTAGATACGAATAGTTTCAATGTTCGTACAACTGCACGAACTTTTGATGTTGCCAGCTATTTAAGGTCTTGTGGAGCAGACGCATCCTTAGTACAATATTTATTGAGCTCGGACTTAGCGACATACTTGGAAATCAGTCATTTGATTGCTGGAAGCGAGTATGTGACTTCTGATATTGTTGTGGCGGCAGGAACAGATGAAAAAGAGTATAATAGTGTCATAGCGGCAAAAACAGCAGATACACTGCTTTCGATGATCAATATCAACGCAGCTTTCGTCATTACGAAGCGGACAGACGGATTGATTGGGATCAGTGCCCGAAGTACCGGTACGATCAATGTCCAAATCATCATGGAATCCTTAGGTGGTGGAGGACACTTCACAAATGCAGCTACTCAACTGGAGAATACGACAGTTGAAGAAACAAAACAGAAGCTTTTTGCTGCAATCAAAGAAAATATGAATCAAATATATGATAAGGAGTAATCCAAATGAAAGTAATTTTTTTACAAGACGTAAAAGGAAAAGGTAAAAAAGGGGACATCAAAGAAGTTCCAGCAGGTTATGCACAAAATTATCTAATCAAAAATAACTTGGCAAAAGAAGCAACGAAAAGTAGTATCAGTCAGTTAGCTGGACAGAAGAAAGCCCAAGAAAAACACGAAGCTGAAATCTTGGAAGAAGCTAAAAAATTAAAAGAATTCTTGGAAAAAGAAGATACGGTAGTCGAGTTAAAAGCAAAAGCAGGGGAAGACAGCCGTTTGTTTGGATCGATTCCTTCAAAACAAATTGCTGAAGGGCTAAACAAACAATACAAAATCAAATTAGATAAACGAAAAATCGAACTAGAAAACCCAATCCGTTCACTAGGCTACACAAACGTACCTGTGAAGTTGCATCATGAGGTGACGGCTACGATCAAAGTTCATGTCGTACAAGAATAACAAGTCTTGACAGTGATGTTCAGCTGGTAAGAAGAACCAGAAGGAGAAAAGACAAACCGAAATTTATCTGAGAAAAGCAGCTGCAGCAACAAAAGTACAAGCTGCATATCGATTTCAGATTGATTTCGGTTTCTTTTTTGAGAACAGTAAAATAGCATGAAGAAAACGAGTATAATAAAAGTGAACTATTTTTTTATGATACTTTCGATGCGAATGATGACTTTTCCATCATTTTCTTGTAAAATGAAGCAATTGAAGACAAGGAGCGATACGTATGAATGAAGTGTGGCAGGATCGAATCCCACCGCAAAATATTGAAGCTGAACAAGCGGTTCTAGGCTCTGTTTTTCTTGATGCAGAAACGATCATTGATGCCATGGAGTACATAGAGCCAAAAGACTTTTATCGTCGCGGCCATCAAATTATTTTTGAGACAATGATCGAGTTGAACGATCGTAATGAAGCGATTGACGTTGTTACTGTTAAAGACCGGCTAGAACAAGCAAATTTGTTAGAAGATGCCGGTGGTTTAAGTTACCTATCAGATTTGGCTTTAGCAGTTCCGACAGCAGCAAATATCGTCTACTATGCGAAAATCGTTGAAGAAAAATCATTATTGCGTACATTGATTCAGACAGCAACAGGGATCGTTACAAAAGGATTCGAGCAAGGAGAAGAAGTTCAGACGATCTTAGATGATGCAGAACGCAGTATCTTGGAGGTTTCGGAAAAAAGAAATCGAAGCGGCTTTTTATCCATTGCTGAAGTACTGAACTCAACGATTGAAAATATCGATCGACTAGCTCAAAACAATGAAGAAATCACAGGCCTACCAACTGGCTATCAAGGTCTGGACAAAATGACAGCAGGTTTCCAGCCCGAAGAACTAATCATTCTGGCTGCCCGTCCAGCGGTAGGTAAAACAGCGTTCGCATTGAATATTGCTCAAAATGTAGGAACCAAAACAGATCGTTCTGTTGCGATATTCAGTCTGGAAATGGGGGCGGAATCTCTTGTAAATCGGATGCTTTGTGCAGAAGGTTCGATTGAAGCCAGCCACTTGCGTACAGGTCAGCTTTCGGAAGAAGAATGGTCGAATCTGATCGTTGCGATGGGAAGTCTTTCTCGAGCAAATATTTTCATCGACGATACACCAGGGATCAAGATCTCTGAGATCCGCGCGAAATGTCGGAAACTAGCGCAAGAAAAAGGCAACCTAGGCTTGATATTGATCGATTATTTGCAGTTGATTGAAGGGAACGGTAAAGAGAACCGTCAACAAGAAGTATCAGATATCTCCCGCCAACTGAAAAAACTGGCAAAAGAACTGAAAGTACCTGTCATTGCTCTTTCGCAGTTGTCTCGTGGAGTAGAACAGCGACAAGACAAACGTCCAGTACTAAGTGATATTCGTGAATCCGGATCAATCGAACAAGATGCGGACATCGTAGCCTTCTTGTATCGGGATGATTATTATGAAAGAGAAGGCGGAGATGACGATGATGGAAATGAGCCAAAAAATGACAACGTCATCGAAGTCATCATCGAGAAGAACCGAAGCGGTGCGCGAGGAACAGTTGAACTGCTGTTTATCAAAGAATACAATAAATTTTCGTCGCTTTCGCCAAGAGAAGAATTTTAAAGAATAGGTTGTGAAAGCAGCGTTCAGCCTTGCGCAATGACCAAGGGCACTCGTATAAGATGCGACGAGTAACTGCAAGAGTGACTAGAGCACTTAATTAAAACAGATCTCCAAAGGGATTGTGACAAAAGTCTTGTCGCAATCCCTTTTTCCGAATAAACGGTGTTCAATCAGCTGACCCTCGGCATTAGCTCAACAAACGGCAAAATATGAGGAACTATTTTTACGTTTGTTGAGCTAATACTCAGATCAGAACGCTGATTTCACAACCTCTTCCTTAAACGGTATTCAAAAGCTTGCATCTGCGGCACTAAACCCAATCAGATGAAAAATATGGAGTGCTATTTTTATCTGATTGTTCTTACTGCTTGATGCAGAGAAGCTTTTCACAACCTCTGATTCACGGTGTTCCAGAAGTAGCTTCTTCGGAAATAAGCCGAAATTTCACAAAAATTTGAGAAGCAATTTTCGTAAATTCCTTCTTATTTCTTGAAGCTGACCACTTCTGTTACAACCTCTTTTTTAACAATCATTCTAAAAGGATAAAAGTTCGTTTTTTAAGCGTTTTTATAAAATAAAAATAAAAATCATTCGATTTTATTTGAATTATGTATCTATTATTGATACAATGGTTCAGGATTAAATAATATAGAACGAGGTGTTCACATGTCATCTGTAGTAGTAGTAGGTACGCAATGGGGCGATGAAGGGAAAGGAAAAATCACAGACTTTCTCAGTGAAAATGCTGAAGTGATTGCACGGTACCAAGGTGGCGACAATGCAGGGCATACAATCAAATTCAATGGTGTGACTTATAAACTGCATTTGATTCCTTCTGGGATTTTTTATAAAGACAAGATCAGTGTGATTGGAAACGGCGTCGTAGTCAATCCTAAATCATTGGTCAAAGAATTAGCTTATTTACATGAAAAAGGTGTAGAAACAAGTAATCTGCGTATTTCTGACCGCGCACACGTAATCTTGCCTTATCATATCAAATTGGACCAATTACAAGAAGATGCGAAAGGTGAAAACAAAATCGGTACAACGATCAAAGGAATCGGACCAGCTTATATGGATAAAGCCGCTCGTGTAGGTATCCGCATCGCAGACTTATTGGATAAAGAAATTTTTGAAGAACGTCTTCGTTTGAATCTAGATGATAAAAACCGTCAATTTGTAAAAATGTTTGATTCAGAACCACTTGATTTTGACGATATTTTTGAAGAATATTATGAATATGGACAACAAATCAAACAATACGTCACGGATACTTCGGTTATCTTGAATGACGCCTTAGATGCAGGTAAACGCGTGTTGTTTGAAGGGGCACAAGGAGTCATGTTGGATATCGATCAAGGAACCTATCCTTTTGTTACTTCTTCTAATCCAGTAGCCGGTGGTGTTACAATCGGAAGCGGTGTAGGTCCTTCAAAAATCAATAAAGTCGTCGGCGTCTGCAAAGCCTATACGTCACGTGTCGGTGATGGACCATTTCCAACTGAACTATTTGATGAAACAGGTGAACAAATCCGCAAAGTAGGACGAGAATACGGTACGACAACTGGACGTCCTCGTCGTGTCGGTTGGTTTGATTCTGTAGTTATGCGCCATTCTAAACGGGTTTCAGGTATTACCAACCTATCTTTAAACTCAATCGATGTATTAAGTGGATTGGAAACCGTAAAAATTTGCACGGCTTATGAATTAGATGGCGAACTAATCTACCACTATCCAGCAAGCTTGAAAGAGTTGAACCGTTGCAAACCAATCTATGAAGAATTGCCAGGCTGGTCAGAAGATATTACAGGATGCAAAACACTTGCAGAACTGCCAGAAAACGCACGTAACTATGTACGTCGTATCTCAGAGCTTGTTGGTGTACGTATCTCAACATTTTCTGTCGGACCTGATAGAACACAAACAAACATCTTAGAAAGCGTCTGGGCGCAAATCTAAGGATAAAAACGACGACTGAATCAGGACGTTCTTACCAGAGCGAGTCGAAGTGTTTATCTATACGATAATAATCACTTGAAGAGGTAGTGAAAGAGACGTTTAGCCTTATTGCCGATAGGCTGTCTCTTGAACACTGTTTATTCAGAATAAGGGACTGTGACAAAAGTCTTGTCGCAGTTCCCTTTTT
>NZ_KV815591.1:0-2598 GCF_001814285.1 Enterococcus sp. HMSC076E04
AAAAGCTCAAGAGGCAGAAGCCGCATCTATTATAAAAGATCAGGAAAAAGATGTATCACAACTAGCCGATACCAATGACATAGGAATAGGTCAAGAAAATACTGATACACAGAAAGAAGAACAGATACCAGATGAAACTTCGGAGCAAGATTCGAACTCAGTTAATCAAAATGAGTACCAAGACAACAATAGTTCTTCCGATAATACTCAGATTCAAAGTCCTAGTTCTTCTGGTTGGGGCGCACCCGTAGCCAACATTATCGTCACAAGTCCATTTGGGGGAAGAGCTGATCCTACTGGATTTTCTGGATCTTTTCACAATGGTATAGATATGGGTGGAACTTCTTCAACGCCTATCATGGCATCAAGATCAGGAACTGTAGTGCAGGCGTCATTTGATGGATCCGCAGGTAATTACATTATTATTGATCACGGAGATGGTTACTATTCATATTACCTTCACCTAAGTAATTATATTGCTACACCAGGCCAATCAGTGAGTGCTGGACAGACCATCGGTACCATGGGAACTACAGGAAATTCAACCGGAGTTCATTTGCATTTTGGAATAGCGACTAGCTCAAATTGGTCTGGATTCGTAGATCCTGCTCCATTTCTAGGAATCTAAAAATGATGAAAAAAATCAAGCATCTTTCTTTAAATTTACTTCTAATTAGCCTTTTTCTTATAGGCTTAGTTTTAATATTTAATTTCCAAATTCGATCTTACTTACTGAATAAACAAGTCCACAATATGACATAGCAAATTATTCACAGAAAGATTTGGAAGACAATCTGAAAAGGAAAGGAAACTTTGATTTTGATTCTGTTGAATCTATATCAAATGAGTTAGTATTAAAAGCACAATTCAAGAATAATGATTTGCCTATAATAGGTGGTATCGCTATACACAATGTAAAATTATCTTTACCAATATACAACGGATTGGACAACACCTCGCTCCTTTCTGGGGCTGGAACAATGAAACCAGATCAGCAGATGGGAAAACGAAATTACGCTTTAGCAAGTCATAGTGCTAAAGATAAAACTATTTTATTTTCCCCATTAGAGTTTATTTCTCTAAAAGAAAAAATATATGTAACAGACTTAAAGAATATTTATATTTACCAAGTGTCCTTTAAAGAAAAAGTGGATCCATTAAGAGTCGAAGTCATTGATGATATTCCTAATAAAAATATGATCACTCTTGTTACATGCGGAGATTTGGCTGCTGTAACGAGATTGATTGTACAAGGTACACTGATCGATACAGTTGAATTTAAGAATGCTAATCAATATATCCATTCTTTATTTAGCTAATATAAAAAGTCTTATCAATCCTGACAGATTACGAGTAGTACTTTTTATTAAAGAAAGAAGGTGCTTTCTAAATTCAAATTGGTTTATGGTCATAATAAATTAAATAGGGAAACGAACGCGATTATAAGTTCGTTTCTCTATTTTGTATGAGTGTCTTTAATCTAATTGAAAAGAGCCCTTTTTGATCCAACCTCAAGAAAATTTTGAAAAAATCTTACTATGGAGCTAACTAGTAACGCACCCTATTTAATCATTTAGGAATTTGCTTATATCCCCCTTGTCATTCTATAGTTTCTAGGGAAGATTTAGATTGTGATTTTCCTAAGGAATATCCTCTGTTTTCTTGATATAATCCAGAAAAAGTAAAAATAAAAAGCACCCAGTTGCAATACTAGAGATTACCAAGCCTACCAAGAATCCTGGTGCGAAAAATTCTCCAGCAATTTTCATATTACTATCTTTTGGTAAGTTAGACAATTGAATCAAATCGTCAAAAGCTACTTTGTAAGGATACTCTTCCCCGTCCACAGTAAAAACCTAACCTGGTTCATAGAGAATAGGTATAACAAGATTATTGCTTTCCTCATTTTGAATTTCTCCAGAAAAGCTTTTCTGTTTGAATGAATCTATGTCCATACCATAATTCGGGAACCGTTGCATTGATGTCGCCAAATTATAGTAATCAATCATAATAAAATTTAATGAGAAATCACGAACTACTTGATTTTCTTCCCAACCTAGCAACAATTCTTTCGTTTGAGCATCAATTTGATGCCAGCAGGGATCAAATTGTCGACTTTCCAAATTGGTCACATAGTGCAAATTATTGGCCAAGTTGACGGGAAAATAAACATAAAGTAACTCATCTTTTGTTACTTCTAGAACGTCAAATGAAAAAGAAGCAATATCTGAGGTTTAACTCACTTCGCTTTCTATAATCTTTACACCGCTAGTCGCTTGATGCTGGATTTCTTGATTAGGAATTACTTGGTATTGGTTGCTTAGCAAAATATCCGTAATAACTGTACCACCATTCCGTTTAGCACGGACGTTACTTGTTGAGTACCCTAATCTCGTTAACATTAGTAAATATTTTTTATTGTTCATTGAACTAAATCCTGATACTGAGGGGAAATCATAGTAGAGATTGTCTTTATCAAAGGATGCATAAGTTGAAGTCACTTTTTTTAGTGGTTCCCAATATTCTTGATATACTTCAAATTCTGTTAGAGTTTGGTTGATTGTCTTGGAATGGCAACAGTTTTTTTGACAAATTTTA
>NZ_KV815592.1:0-466 GCF_001814285.1 Enterococcus sp. HMSC076E04
TTTTATTTTTCGAAGTCACTTCGGTTGCCTCCTTGATCAGCGAAGAGAAAGGACAAGTAACTTCTTCGGAGCGTTCGTCACAAGCTTTCAAACAATCAGAACAATCAACGAATAAAAACAAGTCGACTGAAACAGCTAGCGTCAACGAATCCACTCAAGAATCAGTGAGATCAACACAAAGTCAATCAACTGAACCAGAACCAACACAAGAAAGTACAGAAGCTGTCCAAGATCCGACTGTCAAAAGTATTGCCATCAGTTTTGATGATGGACCAGGAGCGACCACGACACCACAGCTGTTGCAAATACTTAAAGAAAAAAACGTGCATGCTACTTTTTTTGTTTTAGGAGAAAATACGGCGCAACATCCTGAAATTGTGAAGCAGACAGCTGAAGCAGGACACGAGATTGGCAATCACACATATGATCATCAGGATCTGGCGACGCTTTCTGCCCAGTCGATTAC
>NZ_KV815593.1:0-2585 GCF_001814285.1 Enterococcus sp. HMSC076E04
GAGTTATTTACACAAAATTATTGACGCTCCCAAGAGAATATCAGATAAATTTGTACAAGTCATAAAAAAATTAATCTTAAATTTTTAAATATATATATTTGTTAATTATAAACTACTTTATTTAGGTAGTACATAATTAACAGATAAAACTACATGCTTGTAGTTTGTCTAGCTAATGAGTTGCATATGATTTATATAAAGGTGTGCAGCATAACTTAGTTGAAGTTAAGAGAATAGAATAAATATTTTTTGTTTTGCTAATAATTAAACACTACCTAAATATGGTAGTGTTTAATTATATAATATTCATTTTGTTACAAATAATCGTATTATAAAAGCATAACAATTGGGATAACTATTTTTTAGATTGTTTAAGTACTACTTAAATTAGGTAGTACTTAAATTTTGGTTTAAGGTAGTAGGTAATTAAGAAATGATATATATCTTCTTTTATAATAGAAGGGGAGAGGCCTAGTTAAAAGCAGCGACAATTAATAACAATGTATTTAATGCTTCACAAAATCCATTTGGTGGACAATGCATTGTTATTAGCGATGATCTACCGTTCTAAGTAGTTTTTTCTATTGGTTGCATTCGTGACTAATTATGGTATAATTATGAGTAACAAAGAGGTATTTCATTATATCACCAAACCCCATCAGCGTGCAGGCTGATGGGGTTTTTTTTACGTTTCTATATTATAGAATTAACGGGTAGGCTTACTGTCTTTTTTGGCAATTTTGCAATCAAGCCATTTGCAGAGGTAACTGCACACTACATCTGCAAGTGGCTTGATTGCAAAAACAAAATCAAAAAGGTATTTCATTATATCTCCTCCTCCCCTTGCCAGATTAGGCCGGGGTAGCAGACAGCAAAACTATTATAACATAACTGAAATACCAAAATGACATATACAGATATGATAATTTATGTATTGATTTTTCTAACAAAAGCACATATTTTAATATATACTACCTATTTTAGGTAGTATATATTTTTAGATACAATATCGATCAGTTTTGAGGAAATGAAATTCTAGATATTTTTTGCTACATAGAGTTACTTTCAATATTTTTTAACGTAATTAGGCAGAAGTCACTCATCCTCTATAGGTTTGTGATGAAATTGCTATTGATCCATTTAAGTAAGAGCAAAAAACTGGAGGTTTATCAGGTAATTGGTCTAATGGATTTAAGTATGCGGTCACCGTGTATAGAGTTGCTTATGAGATTCAAGAAAATAAAGTTATTCCAGTATTGCTATATGGAACACATAACAATTATTATGAATTAGCCGAGAACACTCGCAACTTTATTCGTGTAGATGAATCGGCTTCGGTTGAGTTATAACTTTAGCTATATCAATCAACCGACCGACACATGTTAAATCTATATACAATAAAAATACCTACTTAAATGGATGTTAACGGAAGTGTATGGTGAGTAGTTCACTCGTATTTTGATATCGTTTGTATATGTTTTCAGCGTTCTAAGTGGCTTATTTTGTCCAATAATAATATGGAGTGGAATCCCTTAAGAAACACCGTTGGCGATTGTTGTTATAACATGTTATAATTTATTCATCAAAAACTAAAAGGAGTGTGATAACATGGGAAAAGAACTAAAGGTTAGAAAGATCGGCAATAGTGTGGGAGTGATCCTTCCAAGCTCTCTTGGATTAAAAAGCGGAGACACTGTCCAAGCCAAACAAGAAGGCAACTTATTCATATTAGATACTACTCAAATAGCAAAAGAACACGATCGCAAATTGATTGAAGAAAGTTTCCAAGACTTTGAGAAAGGTTTAACAGTTTCAGAAATTGAAATGGTAAAAGCTTTCGGAAAATACGGCTGGAGTGAATAGATGAAAGAGTACACGCTAGTTTATTCTAAAAGTTTCCAGACCAGCCTTGAAACGATAATAGAAGAATGGGAAAATGAGCTTGCTCTTTCTCCAGCCAGCATAAAAAGATTTGTAGGTGCGATCCAGAAGGCTTTAGAACTAACCAAAAATTTTCCAACTATACATGAGGAAGTTTCCGAAATCTATGGAATGGATATCCCAACATATCGGATCGTGATCGGCAAAAGCTATGCCTTATTTTATCGGATCGACCATGAAAAAAAAGAGATACTTGTAGGACGTATTTTCCAATCTAAACAAATGAAACTAGGCTTTTAACAATAATTAGGCAAAAGTCGCTCATCCTCTACAGGTGGGTGATCAATGCCGCTCGATATGGTTGTTAACCGTCGGTTACTCGAAGATTGATATATAAGACTTAGTACCTTTTTATTTTGCTCCATGTTATGGCCGAAGGTCTAAAGATACAATCATTAGTCTAGAGAAAAATTAAGAACCGTAGGAACTACGGGGATCGCTTGGTGAATAAGAGACACTGCTATTAGTGAAAAAATAAGATATCAAGTACGCTCTATTCCCAAAAATTTCGTGACTTTACTCATGAGAGGTTCAAGTAGTATATTTTTAATCAAAATTGACGTAACTTTTAATAAATACTACCTAAATAAGGTAGTATTTATTTTTGTGTTTGAGAGTGTAAAATATTTTGTGTAAATAGAAAA
>NZ_KV815594.1:0-37557 GCF_001814285.1 Enterococcus sp. HMSC076E04
AAAAAATGAGTCCACTTTATTGACACAGATCCAACGTGTAAATTTATCGTATCTGAGTACTTTAAATTAATTGATGGCGTTCCTGAAGAGAACTCTTTCTTGTCTTTACCAAAGAAAGGAGAGAAACCCTTATTAACGTTGTTTACTTGTGTTTATACGTCACAAGGAAAAGAAAGATACGTGGTACAGGGAGAGCTACAATAACAAGGTTGTAATCAACGCGAGTCGTTGAAATATGAAATGAGGAGAGTAAAAAATGGCAATAAATCGGTATGTAAAAAAAGCTGGAATGCTTGTTGGAATGTTAGGAATCATTGCAGGCTGTTTTCAGGGATATCGAGCATATGCAGAAGATGTCACGCAAAAAACGCCACCAGAGAAGGTCAATATCACGGTTCATAAATTAATGTACGATCAAGGAACGCAATTGAATGTTGATATTGACGGGATCAAAAACGATGGTTATACGCACGATCAATATCCTACAGGTGTAACGAAATACAACAAGGCAGATTATGGTGATGTTGAGTTTACGTTAGGAAATATTACGGATCAAGTATTACCGACTGAAGATTCTGATCTAACCAACGCGAAAGTGGACGAAATCGTTAAAGATGTAGAAGACAAGGGATCTAACAGTGAGTACGTCAAGAATGCAACCAATAAAATTACTTCAGCTGTAGATGAAAATGGTGAGATCACTTTTGCTGATCAACCAGCCTATGTCAATTCCAAAGGGAATGTATATGTGGTTTATGAAAGTAAATCCGCTGCTGGATTAGTCACACAAAAAGCAAAACCAATGGTTGTGATTGCGCCAATGACTGATAATACAGGTTCAGGTTTTTTAAAAGACATTCACTTATATCCTAAAAATATTGTTTCTAAGTTGAGTTTTGAATTAACGAAATTTGGTGACGATGGCACAGCTCAAAGCAAACAAACACCTTTAAAAGGGGCAAAATTTGAGTTATACAAGGGCGAACCTGGAAAAGGAACAAAATTAGGAGATCTTGTATCGGATGATCAAGGAAAGCTGACTGCTACTGATTTGACGTTAGGAAAATACTATTTTGTGGAAGTTCCTTCAGAAGTTGTAGTGGGATCAGATAAAGAACCAACAGCAGATCAATATTTATTAGGCGCAGACGCTCGCAACGATGCGCACAATAAATTAACCTTTGAAATTACGAATGATGGCGTGACAAGTGACTTAAAAGCTTCATACGTAAACTATAAAGCACCAGTGATCGATAAAACAGTAACAAATGGAACAGGACAAGAACATTCTTTCCAAATTGGTGACGCAGTAAATTATCAAGGAACGATTCATATCCCAACAGACATTGCAGGCGGAGCAGACGGTATCACAGTAAACGGCGTGAAAAGCGAAACTTCTCCTTACAGTGTATTTAAATGGGGGGATACAGCAGGACAAGGACTTTCTTATGTCGCTGCTAAAGCAAATATCAAAGTAACAAATAAAGATGGATCTGTGGTATTAAAAGAAAATACAGATTATAAAATCCAAAATTCAGAAAATGGCTTTGTGATCGATTTTATCGTGAATAATGGCCAAGTAAGTGATACTGTCGCAAGTTTACACGGACAAGATCTTCAAATGACTTATAACATGTATGTAAATGACAGCGCAGCTGTTGCCAATCCATTAACAAATAGCGTGGATTTCGTTTATAACAACAATCCATTTAATCAGGAAGAACACCACGAAAAAACGAAAGCTGACGTTGTGACTTATGGTGCAAAATTCTTAAAAGTCGATAGCGGACTATTTGGAACAGGAATCAAAGCAACACCGCTTGAAGGCGCAGAATTTGCTGCTAAAAACGCAGAAGGAAAATATTATGGTGGATTAGTTGATACGGATAAAGACGGTGTCAAAGAAGCAGTATGGGTAGACGATGTAGCAAATGCAGCGATCCTAAAATCAGATAAAGAAGGTCACTTTGAAATCACTGGTTTAACTGAAGGTGAATATTCACTGGAAGAAACAAAAGCGCCTGAAAACTATCAAAAATTAACGAAAGAGATCTCTTTCAAAGTAGACAAAGATTCATACAAAGAAGAAAACCGAATCACGATCAAAAACAATCAAAAAGCTTCCGTACCAATGACCGGTAGCAACGGTTTTCAAACGTATGTATTAATCTCTTGCTTGTTGCTAGGAGCAGGGGCACTTTCTGCAGTTGTTTACTTTAAGAAGAAAGCCAAGAAGGATCAAAACCAATGATTATCAGGAAGCCTAAGAAAAAGCGAATCATGGGTAAATGGATCATTGCTTTCTGGTTACTTTCAGCTGTAGGTGTCTTACTTTTGATGCCTGCTGAAGCGAGCGTGGCGAAATACCAACAAAATCAGCAGATTGCCGCAATCGATCGAACAGGAACGGCAGCAGAAACGGATTCTTCTTTGGATGTTGCTAAGATTGAGTTAGGCGATCCTGTTGGTATTCTTACAATTCCAAGTATTTCTTTAAAACTACCAATTTATGACGGAACGTCCGACAAAATTTTAGAAAATGGTGTAGGTATTACGGAAGGAACTGGTGATATTACAGGAGGAAACGGTAAAAATCCTTTAATCGCAGGTCATAGTGGACTTTATAAAGATAATCTTTTTGATGATTTACCTTCAGTAAAAAAGGGAGAAAAGTTTTATATCAAAGTTGATGGTGAGCAGCACGCTTATCAAATCGATCGGATTGAGGAAGTGCAAAAAGACGAACTACAAAGAAACTTTGTCACTTACTTAGAACCAAATCCCAATGAAGATCGAGTAACGCTAATGACATGTACGCCTAAGGGGATCAACACACACCGTTTTCTAGTGTATGGGAAGCGAGTAACCTTTACAAAATCAGAATTAAAAGATGAAGAAAATAAGAAACAAAAATTATCTTGGAAATGGCTTTTAGGAAGTACTGTTTTTCTTTCAGTCATGATCATTGGTTCGCTATTTGTTTATAAAAAGAAAAAATAAAGGAGGGTAACCAACATGAGAAATAGAAAATGGCTATTTGTTTGTGCAGCTGCTCTTTTTTCTTTCACTGCCTACACACAGTTGACGTTTGCAGACAGACAAGAAAGCACGGATAGCACAGAACAAACAATCCAAACGTCAGATAGCAGCACGATTCAAAGCAGCGATGAAACCGTCGATTCGTCAACAGTTGATTCTTCAGAAGAACCTAAAATTGCTGAAGACGATCAAATAGTCAAACAGACCATTCACGTTCAAAAGATTATTTCTTCCGAACAATTAGACAACCAGGGGCAAAAGCTTGAAAAACAAGAAGGAGTAAATGGCGCGAAGTTTTCTGTTTATGATGTATCGGACATTTTACAAAAGATGGATGTTAAGGATCTCACTACTGACCAAATTGAATCCCAATTAAAAGATCGAGTGAAAAAACTATCCAGTGATCAACTGAAGCTAATTTCTAATGGAGAAACAAAGACAATTGATCAACAAACAGGTGTCTTTGAATTCTCGGTAGAAGTACAGGCAAATCAGAAACAAGCTTATTATATTGTCAATGAATCAAGTCCTGAAAACATTTCTAATAGCGAGGATATTTTGCTATTAACACCTGTTTCTGATAAAAATGGTGAATTCTTAAAGGATGTGTGGATTTATCCTAAATCAGAAGCTTCGCAACCTAAAGAAGAAGTAAAAAAAATCGTATCTACTGGCGTAAAGAAAAACTTCTTTGAGAATTGTTGGGATTTTGTTACTCACTTGTTTTCTAGAGATTAAGGAAGAAATAAGATGAAACTGATCAAATTATTATTATTCAATCTTTCTTGTTTAACCGCAGTCTTTTTGTACTGCGGTTTATTATTTTCTCAACTATCTATTTTGCCAAGCTACCAACTATACCTAATGAGGATTTTAAACATACCAGCTGCTTCCATGCCGCTAGATATTATGGAAAAGCTCATTAGGAATCCATTATTTACTACGATCAATTTGATCGTTATTGTCGGAATTTCACTAGTCATTTATAAAAAAGAGGGGATGAAGGGATGAATTTTAAACACTCGTGGACAAGACGGTTAAAATATGTTTTTCCCATAATGATGATGTTAGGTACATTGTTTGGGTTAAAAACAGCCAATGTCTTTGCTGAAAAAGTTATTGTCGATCCGTCAAATCCAATCCAGAACGTAAAGAATAATTTTATTATTCCAAAAGATGTTCCTAATGCAAAAACAAATATTACTGTAAACGGAGCGTCAAAAGTTTACAAATATCATGTTGATGCCAACAAAGGTGGTTTTACAGACGACTACGTAGGATTAGTGGAGGGAAACAAAAATATACGCTATCCTTCTTTCCAAAAAGAATACGGTGAAACAAACCTTGTTTTAGAAGGCGTAACAACCAACACCAAAGTCAATATTGACTATGGAAAAATCGGTACGTATAACGGGAAAAAAGTCAATATCAAGCTAGTTCTATCTAATATTCACTTATACTCGGATACGTTGCCGTGGAATCTACTAGATAACAATTATACAAAAACTCATTTTCGAGACGATGGCTATAAAAATACGAATGGTGCAATGAGTAAATCTAAAAAAAGAACAGTACTTTGGATCTCAGACAATCTTTTCTCAGGAATTGTTTACCATTCAACACAAATGAATGTGCAGCTAGTAGCCACATATGAGGACGGTAGCCCCGTTCAATTTTCAGGAGATACATTTATCAGTTTTAACTCTTTGAACCCTGCAGGAGGAAAAAGCACGGATCTTAAAGGAGAATATGCCCACTATGACAAAATGAATACGACAGATTGGTATGTCAGAAAAGATACGGTTCTTTCAGAATTTAAATCTTTCTACAACAATCTGAACGTGGTAGGTGGCCACCCAGGAGGAAGCTCTAAGCTGACACAAGCGGATAATGATTTCAATAATTTGCATGATAAATTAGGAGATCCGAAGTTTGGTCAAGGTACTGTGTCCTTTAAAATATCTGAAGCAAATCCGACGTTTGTGATTGGTTCTTCTAATGTTCAAACCTGGTTTACTTTATCTTCTGCGACAATCTTTAGTGTTGTTCCTGATCAACCTGAAAAAACAGGGGTTGATAAAAATGGAAATAACGTGAACGATAAAATGTTGCAAGTAGGAGACACGATTCAATATCGAATCAAACAGAAGGTGAATCGATTAGGAGTGGATTTACTAGCGGTTTACGATCGATTTGAGTTAATCGATAATTTACCAAAAGAAGTAAATTACGTCGATGCACACGTTGAAAGTGGTACAAATAAAAAATTCGATGTATCTGGTGAAGTGACCTATGACAAAACAAAACACCAGGTAAAATATGCAGCGAAAGCTGATACATTAAAAAATCGAATGAAGTATAACGGCGAAACTTACGAATTAGTGATCAATGTAAAAGTCAATGAATTGGCCAATCAAAATAGTGTAGCCAAAAATCAGGGAACGTCGATCATTAATAAAGTAGAAAAGGATACAAATATCATTACCGTTTATTTCCCTAAAATTCCAGTGAAAGAAGTACAACAAAATGGAAAAGATGTAAGCGGACGAAATGACGGTAAGAAGGGTACGCCGACAGCTCCTTTAAACGCAGGATCTGAAGTACAATATCTAGTCACACAAAAATGGCACACAAAAGGCGTAGACGCTGCGTCAGATCACTACAAACAATTTAGTATTCAAGATCCAATTGAAGCTCGTTTGACATATAAAGAAGGTTCTGCGCAAGTAATAGATAAGAGTAAAGGAAAAGATATTACTTCTGAAGGCACACTAACCTATGATAGCAATTCAAGAACGCTGAAGTGGGAAGCTTCCGCTGACTTCTTAAGTAACAATCTTTTAGATGGACGAGAAATTCAGCTGATATTTACAGCTAAAACTCCATTACAATCAGAAAAAAATATTGATAACCAAGCCGTAGTAGCAGTAGATAATGTTTCTAATAAAACAAATGTTGTGACAATTGGGGTTGATCCTAACTTGCCACAGGTCATTGTTCCTAAAACAGGTTCTACACATTTAGTAACGATTTCAGCGGTCAGCTTACTATTACTTGTGTTAGCAACTTTTAGTTATGCGGTTCTGAGATACATTTAAAATAAAAAAACGAAAGAATGAATAAAATGAAAAAGTTAATAATAGTAGTTACTTCCTTGATTGCCATGATTGTTATTTTAGTCGGATGTAGTAATGAAAAAAATAAACAAACTAATCAAGATAATGGCGTATTGAAATCAGGAACTATGTGGAAAGAAGAAGTAGGTGGTCTTGTTTATAATTTGAAAATTATAGATGAGACTACCTGGGAATACTCTGAGAGTGTATGGCATCCAGATCCTGTACAAATAACAGTCAAGAGGCAAAAAGACTATAAAGGTTTAGAAAGATACAAAATAGTAGATTCAGCTGGTGTTAGGGAATTTATAAACAAATCTGATTCTTTATTTATTGTTGTTCCCTATGAGAAGAATGGCGTAAAAAAAATAATTTTTCTTGGATCTAGCAAGGATGAAAAGCGAACGAAAGAGAAATTGATTCACGATGGATCACAATCCAATAAATATAAGTTACAAAAGACTAGCGAGTGATTGCTAGTCTTTTTATTTGTCCTGAAGGAGGAATCACAGTGGCAAAAGCTAAAACGCCATTTGAAAAAGCCGCGTCTAAAATCTTAGAACGCCGCGGTGTATCTGAAACACAGTGGAAACAAGAAGTCCTTGAAAAAGCACAATTTGACCTATTACGGGGAAAAGACAAGGACTTAGAAGGATATATCTATCAACGTGAACGTGAAAAGCTTGTTTTCGATGAAATTATTAAACACTAAAAGGAGCGAACAATTTTATGTTTGAATCAATTACAATGAATTTTTTAACACAACCGAAAGTAGTAGCTGCGGTTGATATTTTTAGAGCATTACAAACTGCCGCAACTAGTTTAAAAAACAATCTGATGATTTTTGCTGCTGCTGCGGCCGTTGCTTCCATTGTTATTGGGGGTCTTTTCTTCCTATTTGGACGAAGAGGAGCTGAAAATGGGAAGATGCACGTAGGCTATGTATTGATGGGGGTAGGAGTTATTTTAGCAGCAGCTTCTATTGTGGTTTCGTTATTTGGATTGTTTGGACAAACACCTCAAGGATTATAAGAAAGTAAAAAAGTAGGAGTAAGAAGTAGTCGATACTTTTTACTCCTTTTTTATGAAAGGAGAATACTCATGTACTTTACGATTGCAGGCAATACCAAAACAGATAAAGAGTTAATAAAAAAAGCAACGAAGGAAGTAGGAAAGCGTACTTCTTTTTTACCGAAAACAATTAAATATTCTGTCATTGAAACGGAAGAACAGCTACATGTGTTAGGGAAAGTACTGGAACACGAAAGTCGATCTTCTGTTAAGTTGACTCTCACGTTACATGACACAGAAGGAAAAATAGAGAAAGCTGGTACAGAATACGTTTTTGGCCCACTGGATTATCAAATTTCAGAAGGTTTCTATCCTACATTGATGGATTTAATCCGCCTTGATGTGTTTAAAGAAACGGATGAAACTATGAGTGTGGAAGAGTCTTATCGAAACGAAAAACTTTTACAAGTTTTAGAAGAAGAGTTAGAGAGCGACCAAAGAAAAGTGAATCAAGGGAGTGAAGTCGAAGTAAATGAAGAAGTACCATGGGAACGACCAATATTTCCAAAGAAGGAGTCAAAAGAAAAAGAGACAGTCTATGTTGACGAACAAGCTGATATTCCGACTCAGAAATCGATATTTGAGGAAGAGAACGATGTGATGGGTCAATTGGAGGTAGATCCCTTTGAAGAAACAATGGAGGATGAAGAGACGGCCGAAGTAGAAGTTGATCCAGTTGAAGCTAATGAAGAGTCAATATGGACTGAAGGGGATTCTCAGGAATATATTGAACCACTTATCAGTGAAGAAGTAGAGAAAAACGAAACAGAGATACAAAAGGCAACTGTATTTGATTATATTTTGGATCAATATCCGCCAGAGCATGAATGGATGAAAGAAAAAAACAAATTATTTTTAAATGGGATTTATTCGAAATATCAATTACCCCAAACCTATCAAGCATTTTTAGAGAGTAAAGAAGAATTAATCTCACAGGGTAAAGGCACACTTTTAGAACAGTTAGAGTCTGTCCAATCAACAAATTGGCATGAGCTTGCACAAGAAGATTTATTAGCCACCTTTGAAGAACGTCAACAAGAAACAGATCAAGAAATTAATGAGTATGCGACGGAACAGTCGTCTAATTGGGAGAAAGCAAAAGAGGAACTAAATAAAGAAGAACAGCGAGTGATTGAAGAAGAAGTACAAAAAATTAAAGAGCGATACGAAAAGAAACGCGACAATGCGTATTCCTTGTGTGTAGAAAAGATCAATAATTTTACTCAGACGAATCAAGAAGCGTTATCGAAAGAAAAAGAAAACTTGTTAAAAGAACGTATAAGAGAACGAAAAGAAGAATTTTATCAAGGTTTGCGTACAGATAAGCTAAAGATTAGCAAAGAATTAAATGAGCAACTGAATAAGCTATATCAAACAACGACTGAAGTTCTTATGGAAAAACACGAGCAGATCCAGCAAGAATTACAAGTACAAATTCCAAAATGGAAAAAAGAGTATGAAATTCAACAACGAGAATTGAAAGAACAAGAAGAAAAACAACGGCAAAAAGAAAAAGAGCGCGAACAATTAGAATTAAAAAAACGTGAACAGGATCTTGCGGAACAACAAATGGCAATAGAAAAACAACGGTTAAACCAAGAAAAGGAAAAAGAAGCTGCTCGTAAGGAACGTCAAGAACAAATGGATACATTGCGACAAGCACAGTTAAATTATCTAGCACAACCTCAACCAGTAGCTGCTGTTCAAACGCCAGTGAACAACCAAGCAAATTTAACTCCTTCACCACAGCGTTCCTTTAACGGATGGATGGTGGGATGTATTGCAAGTTTAAGCTTGCTTCTAGGTGGAGGAACAGTATTTGCTTTTAATCATATCAATCAATCTTCACAGGCTGATTCTGTGGCCACAACGACGTCAATCAAGGAAGAAGCCCAAGAACAAGCAAGAAAAGAGTATGAACAACAATTAGAAGAATTATTGAATCGTACCAATCAGTCAACAACAGAGTCAAGTATGGAAAATAGCAAAGAGAGTGATCCTAGTAAGGCTAAAGAAGGATCAAGCGATTCAACTGTACAATCAAACACTTCCGAAAGTTCAGAATCAAATGAGGTGAAATAATGCGTGTTAGAGAAACAACGAGACGAAAAGACAAACGATTCAATTTAGAAAAGAATAGGTATCTTTCTCATTTCTATCGCTATACTCCTTCAGGAGAAGAGCTACCAGAAAAACATGACAAACGTATTTCTCAAAAGATTTTTTATAGTGGCTTAGCTTATCTTCCTTTAAACTATGTTGTTACAAGAATACCAGAAGCATTTCATCGATTTGAGATTATTCCAGGAAGTTTACAAGGAGTGAATATTTTTCAGTTACAAGAAATGCCGCAGTTATTCCATTTTGATTCAACTGGTTTTTGGAATCCTTTGACCCCAACAACAAGTTTAGGCACACGTTTAGTTGTTTCTACGATTTGTGTTGTTCCAGCTATACTTATGGGATTGAAAATGGACATGTGGTTTCGTCCTCTAGCAGATGGGCAAAAAGGAGATAACCGATTAAAAACGTTAAAGGAAATCCAACAAATTTATCCGCAAATACCAGAATCAAAGGGAGGTTTTCCTGGTTATGGCGGAATACCAATTACTCATTATAAAAAGTACTGGTATATTCAGACGGATACAGTAAATACTTGTATTGTTGGTACTTCCCGTTCAGGGAAAGGACAGATAGAAGTTTTAGCAACCATTGACAATTTGTCTCGTGCAGAAAGACAAAGTTCAATGGTTGTTAATGATCCAAAAACAGAATTATATGTTGCTAGTAAAGATGAACTAGAAGCTAGAGGGTATGATGTGTATGCATTTAATATCACCGATCCACTGCAATCAATGAGTGATAATCCATTGGCACTCATCGTGAAATACTGGAAGCGAGGAGACATAGATACTGCAACGCAGTTAACCAATACTTTTACGAATACGATTTATTATGATGCCAATGCTTCAGACAACAAATACTTTAACGAAAATGCGCAGAAAGCTGTAAATGCGCTTATTTTTGCGTTGTTAGAACAAGCCGATCAAACAGGGGATTACTCCAAATTAACACCCAATAATCTTGTTGAGCTTCTTTCTGAAATTGGCGGTTTTAATTATCAAGATCCTGAGAATGATTACAAACAACTCAATGCCTTAGATGAATTCATGAATCAGTTACCACCTGGAAACATAGCAAAAAAACAATATGGGGCAACAAAAATTGGTTCTGATAAAGCAAAAGGGAATATTTTATCGACGGCAATCACAGGATTGAATCCATTTACCCTAACGAAAATTGCGAAAATGACTTCTCAATCAACCATTGATTATAAGTCCATTGGTTTTCCGAAGTATTTGGATCTCAAACTACACGAGAGTCTGTTAAATCAGCGAATTGTTGTAGAGTTTTATCATCAAGGGAAAAATTTTCATGAGGAACGTGTCAAAGTAGGTTATAGAGGTTTTTGTGAAATCAACTTTGATTGTCATTTAGAGCAGGGAGATCATGTTTGCTTAAAATACGATCATCAAGGAAAAGAATATGTTGCTTGGTATGAGTTTTCTCAAAGAGTATTGAAAGACGAAGAGGGAAATATCGTTTATCGAAAAAAACGAGGAGAAACCCATTTACCAGAATTAGAAAAAGAAGCTGTTCTAACATTAGATGAGGATAAAAGTAACTTATTAGTAGAGTCTATTCGGATGCACTATACCGATAAACCAATGGCTATTTTTATGCTCACACCTGATTATGATCCATCTAACCATATCATTGTTAGTATTTTTCTTAGTCAGTTGTATAAAGAATTATCTACGCAATGTGTTAAGACTAAAGGAGATAAATGTCACCGTAGGATTCATTTTATTTTAGATGAATTTGGGAATATGCCACCAATGGATAATATGGAAGGAATCATGACAGTCACAGCTGGTAGAAACATGTTGTGGGATCTGTTTATTCAATCCTATCAGCAACTTTATGCGAAGTATGGGGAACAAAACGCAGCGATTATCAAAGAAAATTGTCAGACACATATTTATATTATGTCGACAGACGATAATACCATCGAAGAATTTTCCAAAAAAGTGGGGAATAAGACGGTTGAACAAGAGAACAGTACCACCAATTCATTAGGTATGAATACTCATATCAATCGCAATGTTGATTCAGATCGTATCTTAACTCCTGAAAGGATTTCTACTTTTTTAGAAGGTGAAACGATTGTACTCGCTCCTTTAAAACGACAAGATTTGAAAGGTCATAAAATACGGCCGTATCCTATTTTTAATCATGGGGAAACGAATCTTCCTTATGCTTATCAATATATTGAAGATTTCAATCCATCGTGGGATATCAATGATATAGACATACATTGTACACATGCGGACTTGGATCTTAAGGCTTTACAAATTGATTACGATTATTTTCTACCTGATATCTATGCACGTCGACTTTATCACAATATGCACGATCAAATAGAAGAGGAAGCTAAAGAAAACATTTTTATTAAAATCGTTCAATCTTTAGACAACTCAACGGCACAAAAGTTACTTATTCAATTTTATGAAGAGAAGCAAATAGATCGTTTGCAAGAATACCTTGAAAAATTGCATCAAAATGAAGAAATTACAGAGGTTATAAGGAAACGACTTTTGCTAGAAGCTGAAAAGGCGGTGAAAGAATGATCATTGGAGGAATATTTTCCGGCATTGCCGACTGGTGGTCAGGCTTATTTGGGGATGGGGATGCAGATCCCAAAACCGTAACGAAAGTCTTACAAGATTATGGTAATTATCTGCAGTATCAAGATGTATTCAGTTGGATTTGTAATACTTTTTTATGGGGTTTGATTAAAGGGTTATATAATCTCAATACTTTACTAGAAAAAACAATTTATCAAAGCTTTGATTTAAAAGACTTATTGAACGCTGCTGGTGTTAATGAACTGTTTCAAAGTTTGATTAGTAAGGTATTGGCTCTTTTTTGTGTCGTCACATTAATTTATTTAGGCTTAAAATTTTTTATGAGTAAACATCCACCAAAAATCAAAAATATCTTGGTTAATCTATTTATGGCCATGATTTTGATTTTTGGTGGTAGTTCTTTAATCGATGAAGGGCTAAATATTAGTAAAAACTTTTACGGAGACGTGACTGCAGCAAATAAAGCAGATAAAACGGGTTCACCTGCTTTTCAAATTATTCAAAATAATGTGATTGATGTCAGTACATTACTAGCGACTGACCCGAATAAAGTAGAATCCTTACCAACAGATAAAAGAAATGCTCTCACGGCGAAAAATTTCAAAACAGCGAATATCAATGGGATTATTACACCTGATCAAGCTAAGAAAATGTCTGAATCAAGTGATATTAGTACAGTACAAAAAGATCGGTTAAAGGCATTACAGTATCGACTAGAGTTAGACGATAATGGGAAAGAAATCCCTGTTCAAATTAGTGATGAAGGTTTAGCAAAACATGTGTATACGTCAGGCTATCGTCGATACATTAGTAGTCCAGGGATTATTTTAGCTGGGGAATCTTCTTTGTCGGTAGCCTATTTATTTATTTTGTTTACGATCGTTACTTGCATTATTGAGCTAGTATTTAAAAAATTCTATTTAGTAATTGCCGCGTCAACGGACTTTGAGACAGGACAACGGATGAAAAGTGCTATAGAAGATATTTCTCAATCCTTCTTGTTATTGGCGTTTACGATTTTAGAATTACGAATCTATACATTAATGCTTTCAGGTATCGGTGATTTGCATGCGGTAGGAAAGATCAATGGATTCTTGTATGTTGTTGCTTTAATTGTGCTAACTATTGCGCTATTCAAAGGCTCTCAATCGGTTACGAAGATTTTCGGTGTTGATACGAGTCTGAAAAACGGCAGCAATTCTCTTCTTAGCATGTTTGCCTTAGGAAATATTGCGAAAAATGTGGGTAGTGGGGCTAAAAACCTTGCAAGTGCTGGTAAGAGTGGTTTAAGCAATTTAAATGATATTCGTAAAAATGGATTTGGCAATCGAAAAGATGTTGCTACTGATAATGGGGAAGAACAACCAGACGATAAAGCTACAACAGTACCTAATAGTAAAAAGACAGTTTCCGAAATGTTCGGGAAAGCGAAAAATGGTGTTACTAAAGCCGCAGAAGGTCTTGGTTACGTCAATGAACGTGGGTTAAAAGGAACAGCTGAAGATCTTACAGAAAAAGCCAAAGACACCTTAGAAGAGAAATTAGATGGCACGAGAGCCAAAGAATTGGCTGAAGCTGTGAAGAATCCATCCGAAACACTAGAAAAACAAAAAGAAAAAGCTTCAGAAGTCAAAGAAGGACTAAAAGATGCGTATGGTGAAGGACAAGTCAATGCAGCAGTAAAAGCTAATACAACAACCGAAAAAGAAAATCAAGAAGGTGCAGCGATTCCTTCAGCCAAAGATCACCAAGATGAGTTGCATTCTAACGAAAATTCAGAAGAAGGACAAAATGGTCAATTACCAAAAACAGATCCAGAACAATATCGTTATAAATCTAACATTAATTCTGAAAATGAAAAGCGCATTTCAGATTTACCAAAACGAAATCAAGAAGTACAAACGGATGATGATTCCATCGATCTGCCAAATGATAATGGAGTCGAAGTTGGAACTGAAAAATCAACGAAAATTGGTTTACCTAAGGCACAAAATTTACCAATGAAAGATAGTCGTTTGAATCAATTCAAGGAGAATGATCAAAGTTTTGTTCATCAATCAACTGCAGGTAATGTTCAAATGAAACCAAGTCGTTTGCCTGAAAATGGAAATCTGACAACTGTTTCTTACAATTTATCTGAAAGTGGGGAGACAGGGAATGCGTCCGTTCAAAATGTTGTGACAAGAGAAGCTGCACCAGAACCTATTCAAAAAGTTCACACAGGTTACAAACCAGCAAATGTGGCATTTACTGCACCAACAAAAATAAATGTGACAAGAGAAACTAAAAACAGGAACAATGAATTGAAAGAACAACTATTGAGGGATATCAAACAGGATATCAAACCATAAAAGGCCTACAAGTTAGGCCTTTTTTCTATGTATGAAAAGGAGAAATCATTTATGGATAAATATATTAACATGAAAAATCCTCCAAGATTTAGTGGGGAATGGAAGTTTTTTGCCTTTTTCTTTTTGGATCTATTAACGCTTGGTGGTTGCTTTTTTTGGGCGAAAATAGTCAATAACCTTGTCCATTTACCACTCTTTTTTGCACTCTTGAATTATGGCTTATGGATTGCGATAGCTCTAGTGATTGTTTGGCGACCCTATAATAACCCAGGTCAACGACAAATTTTTGCGATTATCGAGTCTATTTTTTTTACGGACAAGAACCATTATCATGCGTTAGATCCTAACCGAAATTATCATGGTACGTATAAGGAGGATGAATAAATGCGAGTCAAAGGACAAAATTCAGTTGATAAGAAATCCATTTTTCAGTTTGGAAAACCAGAAGAACGATCTATCTTGGATTTATTTCCTTATAAATCCTGTACAGAAGAGGGAGTCTTAGTTACTAAAGAAGATCATTTTCAACGTTATTATCGTGTAGTTTCTACAGACGTGGAAGGATTAAATGAACAAGAGAAATTAGAACGAATGAATCAGTTGACCACTGTCATGCGTACGTATGTGCCAACAATTAAGTTAGTTAGTTTGACCACAGAGACGGATTTAACGGAACAAATCGTACAAAAGCGGCAGTTATTAGATAAGAATCGTATGGAACAATCCTTAGGAAGAAATCTACAGCGATTAAGAAAATATGAAAAGAAATTAGTAGAGGAAATCCAGGAATTGAAACGAGCAGAACAAGAACGTCCTGACTTAAGCTTCTTTTTCATCATTGAAGGAAAGACAACCAAGGATTTACAAACCAGAAACCGTCAGTTAATGCGATCTAGTGGCATTTTAGGGTTAAAACCACTCTACAAAAAAGAATTGATCAAGATTCTGTATCGAATGAACAACATGAATGATGAGTAGGAATGGAGAAGAGAGAATGAAATATCCGTTGATATGGTTAGAAAAAGATGTTCCGAAGGAAGAGACCACTAGAAAATTTCCTCACACTTTAAGCCTGGGTAAGTTGGGAAAAGGGCAATCTTTTCACCAAGTAAAGAATCAAACAAGAAGAGGTGACTGTACATGTTAGAAGCGATTAAAACAGCTTTTTCACCACAAAATGATCAAAAAGTACTTGATCCATTAAAGCAACTAGGAAATCGGGAAATAGAAATTTTAAAATCCAAAGGATATGATTTAGATTTTTTAAAACAAGTGATGCCACAAGGTGGATTAAATTTCGATGAAGAGTATGTGACCTATGGAAATGGTTATTCACGGTGTGTGACAGTTTATCACTACACAAAAAATCCTACTCTTTTTTGGTTGGCCAATCTCATGAACAATCCTCATACAGTGGCCACACTAGATGTTAGCACAGATGAAAAGCAAAAAGTGATTGATCAAATCAACCGCGCATTAGATGAATTAAATGATCGATCAGATAATGAACGAAAAGCGACTGACCGAAATAAAAGTGCGGAAGAATACCTGGAACTAGCGGAATATGCCCGAAAATTGACTTCTAATGGGGAAATTTCTAAACAAGTCAAAGTGAGAGTACATGTTTACGGAAACACGATCCAAGAAGTAGATGAACGAGCGCAGGAACTAATCGAAAATCTCAAAGGGATGGATTATCGTGCGGTGACTTATCTGCATAAAACCAAACGAGATTGGCAATCGATGTTTACCATGTTCGATGAACAAGCTGAATGGTTCGGAAATATCAAAGGGCAATCACTACCATCGTTAAACATTGGCGGAGGTTTCCCGTTCCACCACCAAACGCTAAAAGATCCAGGAGGTACACAATATGGGGAAACCATGACAGGCGGCCCATTTGTCTGGAATGCGACGTATAAAAATAGTGTACGGTTGTCTACTAATACCTTGCTTCTAGGAATGATGGGAGCTGGTAAATCGACCGTTCTTAAAATGATCGCGGAAGCCCATTTAGCTGCAGGAGACTTTATTTGGGGCTTTGAAAAGGGAAAAGACTTTATTCCTTTCTTAAAGGAATATAACGGTATTATGGTGCGTTTAGACGGATCTGACGGGATGATCAATCCTTTAGAAATATTTGCCACACGGACGTATGATGAAGCATCCAGTTTATATGACGATGGATCAGTCAAAGATTTGAAGATCAATGAAGCAGCGTCCTATCAAACACACTTAGACAAAGTGGTCTATCAGGTACAGTTAGTGAGTCCTCAGCTAAAAGGAACGATGAAAGCAGAATTTAAGACCTACTTAAATCGTTTTTATGAAGAGTATGGAACAGTACCACGCGGCTTTACTTCCTCAAATTCGCGTTCAAATACTGAGATGCAAGTCACAGGGAAAGATCCAGAAGCTTATCCGACGTTCAAAGAATTTTTAGACTTTTTAGGACAACTGGAATTACCAGGTGCTTCCCAAGAGAAAAAGAATCGAAAAGAAGAAATGGAATCCATCGTAGAATCCTTATGTGAGACGTATGGCATGATTTTTGATGGTCACAGTACGATTCGACACCTTGACCAACAACAGTTGGTCTTTTTTGACATTGACTCTATTACAGGTTTAGATCGAGGGGTGCAACAATGTCAAATGTACATGGCTATGACGTTGATTTGGAATCAGGCATTGATTCAAGGACGAAGACAACGGCGCTTAATTAAAGAAAAACAAATGGAAGAACAAGACTTCAAACGCTTCTTGGCGATGATTGATGAGTGCCATAATGCGATTAATCCAGATTTTATTGAAACGGTAAATTATGTCACAAACTTTCAACGAGAAATGCGTAAAGTAGAAGCAATGACTGTTTTAGCGACACAATCCCCACAAGAAATGGTACCAGAAAATATGTCTTCTGATAACTTTTCGAAACTGAAGAAAGTCTTTGAATTTTCTTCTACGAAGATTTTCATGCGTATGGATGAATCTATTTTACGTCATATAGAAGGACTAGTGGGTAAATCAATGACGAACTCAGAATTAGAATCCATTCCTCAACAAAATCAAGGAGACGCTGTGATCAACTTTGGCTCAAAAGAAACCATTCGTGTTCATTTTAGTCCGAACAAACGTCAATTAAAATTGTTTGATGGAGGAAAATAATGGAAAACCAAAATGAAAGTTTAATCAAGCAGTATGTTAAGCGTCGTGCAAAGCGGCGCTTATTTTTGTGGTTGTTTGGTACTTCTGCAGGTTTGATGACTATTTTGATCACTGTGTTTGTGACCCTATTTCTAATACTTGCCGCGGGATCGATTGATAATTCGGATTCAGATTCAAGCAGTGGTGGCGAAGCTTTTACAGGAGAATATTCGGAAGGATTACCCATTTATAAAGAAATCAAAGGAAGAGGCCCTTTTTCTGATGAAATTGCGCAATATGCTGTAGGTGCAGCAGTGAAATACAAATTATTGCCAAGTGTGATCCTATCGCAATACGGGTATGAATCGGCATTTGGAACGTCTCTATCTGCTAAAAACGACTTGAATTTTTTCGGAATTACCTGGTTTGATGGTTGCTTGTTTCCAAAGGGTACTGCACGAGGAATTGGTGGTATTGAAGGTGGCTGGTACATGAAGTTTCCCAACTCAAAAGCCGCATTCTCTTATTACGGATTTATGGTAGCTACGCAGTCAAACTTTAATGCAAGCGTAGGAAATAAAAGCCCTGGCGTAAGCTTATTGATTTTAGGACGAGGTGGTTATGCAGCTGCAGGAATCACTGAAGATAGTCCTTATTATACAGGTTGTATGTCGATTATTACCTCAAATAAATTAACAGAATATGATGAATTAGCGATCAAACATTGGGGAGAAGGAGGAAATAACAACGGTACGATTACTGGTGAATGGATGAATCCTTTCCCTGGCAGCAGTTTAGATAAAAGTTCCTTCAGCGGTGGTCAATTATTTGGAACGAATCCAGGCGGTGAATTCCGTCCGAATGGTTTCCATGATGGATTAGACTTTGGTTCAGTTGATCATCCAGGAAGTGAGATTCATGCGGTTCATGGAGGAAAAGTCGTATACGTTGGAAATCCTGGTATTTCAGGTTTGGGCGCGTGTGTGATCGTGATTAATTACGACGGCTTGAATATGGTATATCAAGAATTTGCAAATAGTACAGGAAATTCTCGTGTGAAAGTGGGAGATCAAGTGAAAGTTGGTCAAGTAATCGGGATACGAGATACAGCACACTTGCATTTAGGCTTCACTCGAATGGATTGGCGTCAAGCACAAGGACACGCATTCACAGATGATGGTACATGGATCGATCCATTACCATTTTTGAATAGCAGCAAAAAATAGATCAGGAGAAAAAATATGGAAAATAAAACTTTAAAAATCGTCTTAACAGCTGCAATTAGCGTTAGTTTAATCGGCAATATCGCGTTGTTTTGGCAGCTGAAAGAAGAACAAGAGACAAATACCTTTAAAATTGAAGAAGTGGCTAAAAACGCGTCTGAGAAGCTCAAAAAAAATTCCTATGAGGCACAGGCGAAGATCGACAAGTTAAATCAAACCATCAATGAGAAAAACCAAGAAATCGATCAGCTGAAGCAACAAGATGGCACAAAAGCAAAAGAGGAAGTAACTGAAGCACAAAGAAAGACGGCAGAAGAGTTCGGTCAATTGGCCATTGATAAATCATTAAGCAGAAATGAATTAACGGAAAAACTAAAAGATGTCGCAACCCAAGAAGTGATGGACAAATTAAGTCCTGCAGACGATAATCACCAACATGATGATTACGGAAGTTACTCTTTTACATTAGGTGACGTGCAAACTTACGCTCAAACAAGCAGTGTAAAAGAGGAACAAAATTTTGTTGTATTTGTTGATTATACAATCGGCAATCCTCAATTCAAAGATGTCAAACCGCAAAAAATAAAAGGTGGATTAACTGTCACTGAAAAACAAGTAGATGGTCAATGGAAAGTCACAGACTTTAGTTATTTCACTCGTTAGGAGGAAGAAAATGAGTAAGAAAAAAGGAGCAAGAGAACGTTTCAAAAAACGAAAAAGTTATCTTAGATGGCTGGGAATCTTTATGATTCTCGGCTTTTTAATTCTTGCTAGTCCGATTTATACGCATAAGAAGGTAGACATACCAGATGAGGTAAGCACGAACGCATTTTTAAACACGAAGGAACTGACGATGGTTTCAAAAGAAAAAGGAGCGAACCAGCAATTAGTTTTTGAATTTGCGATCGACGATGAAGATCAAAGCTTATTAAAAGAACTGGCTAATCTTAATTATCGCGTAGAAGTAAAGACAGCTAAAGGGGATTATCAAGCAATAAAAGCCAAAGTGATTAAGGTGTCTGATGATTATTTTGCAGTGAAGCTATCGCATGTACCAGAAGAATATATTGCTATGCGATTAACCATTATTCCTGAAAAAATTGATCCAAAGGTGGATATGCAAGAACCGCAAGATCTGATTTTTTACATTCACGAAGATAAGGTCAAAGATCACGTGAAAGACGAAGATTATGAACAACATGCGATCAATTACAAAGTGAAAGGATACAAGAAAGAACAAAAAGCAGCACAAAAACAAATTGAATCTTTCCAAGCAACCATAGATTTGAATGAAGAATTAGTGAAGAAACTAAAAGATCAGTTGCCTTATCAAGTCGCAGATGATCAGGAAAATACTGAAAATAAGATTAATGGTTACCAGCAAGAAATTGAAACATCGAAAACGCAAATGAAAGATCAAGAAGAGATCATTCAGAAACTTCAAGAAAAAATTGATCGTATTACAAAAGAAAATATTTAGTAGAACAGGTGGAGTGAAAGAAATGAAGCGAGCGAACTTGGTCGGCAAAGATATTTTCGCTGAGCAGAAAGTATTGATTAAAGCCTATCTCAAAGTTGTAAAAGTCAAAGATGTATGTCAAGAAGTGAATTTATCTAACACGACAATATCTGAACTGAAAAATGGTAGAAAGAATTTAGACACATTAAAATTGAGATCTTTTGAATCTCTATATATAGCTGCTAAAAAATATTTTACAGCTGATAATAAATAAAAAATTAAGGTGGGTTCTATGTGAAAAAAACGTATCAAAAGTTTTTATGGATCAGCTATATCGCCCTATTTATCGTTGGGTTTCTCGTCAGTGTGTCCGTGATCGTCGGAACGCTTTTTCTTTTGTTCTCTGACGAAGATCTGTTACTTAAGGGGTTAATGAGTACGTTATCGTGTGTTATGTTACTTTACCTATGCATACAGATCAACGAAATTATGTCCCCTCATTGGCAAGAAAAGAAGAAAGAATTTAAGATGGAAAAACCTTTTTAAAAGTATTTGATTTACTTGCCATAAGTGTAATTCTCACATCGCTAATAAAATGAATAGAATTGTCAGAAAGAACAGTAGTGGGATTGAAGGACTTCTTGACAATATTCTTTCTGCACATATGTATTTATTTGTATCTGGCTTTATTCTCGTATTGATCGGGTATGTATTTACGAAACTAATTAAACGTTCAATTGGTATAGAAATAGAGATTGGCCTAATTCTGACACTTCCTGGTTAGGGTTACCTATATCAGAAGTACAGGACAAATGATCAATTAGTTCATAAAAATTGCTTACCTAATTGTTTCCGACATACAAAGTGGAGCTTTTTTTTATAGAGAAAAAGTATGGATTCCAATTTTTATCTTCTTTGAGGAATAGTTTACCTATGGTTCAGGAATAGATTTAATTCTTAAGATTATTGTATGATACAGTAAATTTGTATCATAATTAAGAAGGAAGTGTTAGATATGTCAAATGTAAAAGAGTTAGAGGATGTTTCAATTAATGAAATGGTACTGGGTAACCGCAATTCAAGGGGGGCTTTACGCAATACTATTGTGGTTTTTTCTTCATAATGATTTCGATTTTTCAGTGCACAGACTAGTTGTAGGTAGCTTATTTTATCTTTGTATGATAGGGGTTATTAATTACACAATTTACAAAAGAAACACACGCCCGTAATGAGAACTCTGGTCGTATTTAGGTTTCATCAAGGCTTTTAATTGGATAAAGCACTTACCCGTGTCTTTAGTTGTAGGAGGTTTAATAAAGTACTAAAGAAATGTATTCTTCTATGATGGTCTTTCAGTGAAGCTCGTGAATAGTGGCCCATAACTAGCAGAAACATTCAAGGTGGTATTGCGTTCATTTAGCCATTCCCAAACTTCTTTTCAATTAGAAATTTTAAAGCAAGTTTCATGAAATAGAATTTCCCTTGGAAAAAGCTCGCTTGTCTTTATCGACAGCGGCTTTTTTTATTCATTGAGAATAGCTTATAAAATGATTATTTATTTTAGTATAGCACCTCACAATAACCTGCCGTTACAATTGCTAACGAATAAAATTTATGGAAAAGTGTTGCATTAAAATGATCTAAAAAAGCTTACTATGTAGATGATGAGGTTTAATGAATTTGATAAATTTAAATAATTTATTTGAAGGTATAACTAATAATGTTCAAGGTTTTAGAATTTGAAGTAAACTTTTAAAGAGCATAAGGAAACGTGGGAACACTTTTTAAAAAAAGTGTTCCAATAGGCTGTGCCTATTACGTTTCTCAAAAATAAATGTGGGAACAAAATATTTAAAAATAGGATAGTGAAAGGATAGTGAAGGATAGTAAAAGGAGGGTAGTAGGATAGTAAAAAGGATAGGCTCCTTTTCGCTATCCTTTTTAAATTGGAGGAATTAATATGGAAGTAAGAATAAGAAATGTGGATAAGAAAATCGTAAGAGAAATTGATCGAAGATGTGACGAACTAAGTAACCGTACGGGTAATAAATGGAGTCGTAACGATTATTTAAAATTACTAATAGAAAATGATTTTGATCGTCCTTTGATGGAATATAAAAAAGAAAAGTTTGATCAGTTATTAGAAAAGTTTTCAGAAATTCAAAGCTATAACACAAAGATATTAGAAGAATATGTTAGCCAAAACAATCGTATTTTAGAAATCTTGATCGAGCAAAATAGAGGAAGTGAACTTTGATATGGCAAAGGTTATAGACAAACACATTTACTTTCACCAAACACATATCGATGTGTTGGATGAGATTATTTCTACTCATGCAGAAGTTAAAAACTATAGTGAAGCCGTTCGGTTTCTATGTATGAATTATGATCCAGAAATGGAGAAAAAAGTAAATTCCAATCAAGCAAAGTTGAATGGAATGAGTAAAGAAATTTCTATTTTAACCGAAATGGTTTCAGAGTTTGCAGATCTTCATTTGAAAGATACAGGAATACTAATTGGTACAAATTCAACGGTTTACCAAGAAGCAAAAGAACGTGTGGAAGGAAAAATTAAATCTAATCAAACCAAAAAATATTCCCCTCAGTTGAAGAAACCTGTGAATGAATCTGTTCATGCCAGAGTAGATCCATTTGATCCAACGAAGATTCTAAAAAGATAAAAGTAGAAGGGGAACATGATGAATAAATCGCCTGCAGTCATTCTCACTTGTCAATTTACCTTGCCCAATAAAAAATCTTTTTCAACATACATTGATTATATGACAAGAGAAAAAGCGCTGGAAGAAATGGAACGACGTACGCCTGAAGAAGAACAGGAACTGCAACGAATCAAGAATGCTTTAGAGGATTTTTATATTCCTGAAGGAGAAACTTTTTCGGAGAGTAAGACGGATAAAGAATTCAGCGAAACGTCGAATGAAGCTCAATCTTTGATGGGAAATGGAATCAACTTTGACAAGTTAGAGGAACAAGATTTTACCAAATATCTTTCTTATATGACCCGTCACTATGCGTTAGAACAAAAGAAAGAACTGACGCAAAGTGAACAAAAAGAATACCAACGCTTGAACCAAGCAATAAAAAAATATCAAACAGAGCCACACAAAAAAGCTTCAGGAAACCTTCCTGGAGTTTTTTCTATGGCTTCAGACGAAGTGAAAGGAAGTGATCTGAAGGAGATTAAGCAAATCTTCCAAAGAGGACAACAAAAAGGCTCAATCATTTATCAAGATGTTGTCTCTCATGATAATTCGTATCTTGAAAAAATAGGATTGTACGATCCCAAAACAGATACTTTAGATGAAGAAGGATTAAAAGCAGCTGGAAGAAAAATGATGGAGACATTATTCGAGAAAGAGCAACTGAACGAAACAGGCTACTGGATGGCAACGATTCACCGTAATACCAAACATATCCATATTCATTTTGCAGTTGTTGAAAAAGAAAATACGCGTAAACCTTACACGGAGGTTGAAAATGGTGTGAGTTATATCGTACCGAAAGGTAAGAGAAGACAAGCAACATTAGACGCAATGAAGACCAATTATGTACATGAGTTAGAACGTTTTTCTTATGAAAAGGATCGAATGATTGGTATGGAGAAACGAAATTTATTGACGCGGAAAAGTGATTTGCGTAACACCTTAACAAAAGTGGTAAAAGAGCCAGCGCGTTACGATCGACACGCAATGAACTTATTAAATGAAGTATATAAAACCCTACCTGACAAACGTTCAGAATGGAATTACGGGGATGAAAAACGAACCAAACTTTCACCATACACAAGAGAGAAACTCGATGAGTTAACCAAATATGTTTTAACAAAAGAACCTGAATATCAAGAATATATACAGATTTCAAAAGCATTGAAAGAAGAAGCAAAAAGTCTTTATGGGGAAAGCAAAAGAGAATCAAAGGATGCAGAAAAAAACGCCCTCTTTGATTTAAAAAAGCGCACAGGAAATGCCATCCTAACAGAACTGAAGAGACAAGATAGTCAAATAAAACCATTAATAGAAGGTGTCGATCAGATGCAATCTATTTACAATGAACGATCCTTCCGAACACTTAAACAGTTGCCAACAAATGAATACAAGTATAGTTACGAAGAATTCATGAAGCGAAGGAAACAATTCCAACAAAGAGTTGTCACGCAACGGAGTTTGCGTCAATTAAATCGAACGATTAATGACCATGAAGAAAAATACCACGCAAGTAAAGCATACGAAGAGCAACAACGAAGAATTCAAATGGAACAAGAAAGACAGTAGGAGGAATAGCAATGAAACAATATTTAGATCAATGGAAAGTTATAGAAGGATCATTAAGAGAAGAACGAATCGAACAACTTCCCGATTGTTTAGAAAAAGAGCATTTGTTTCAGATAAGAGAAATGTTGAGAAACGAACAGTTTGATCCAAATCAATTTTTAGTCGTTGAGTACCCAGCTACTGGTGTGTACTGTTGTAATCATGTGAAGGGTGAAAAATATTTTATCATTCAAGAATATGAAGGCAAGTTAGCGCCTTATTATACTACTTGGGAAATGAATGAGGAGGGGATCAATAACTTCCCGTGTAAAAGCATTGAAGAGTCTATTTCACTCACAGAATGTTAGTTGTTAAGTGAATAAAAGAAGTAAAAGAGTCCTGAACGTAATTGTCCAAGACTCTTTTTTTCAATGAATTGTTTTCCGCCAATTCAATGAGTGGTGCGATTTCCGACTACATTATATCAAAAGAAAGAGAAGGGAGGAAGAAGAAATGGCTTATTCAACTATTGGAGTTGTTGTTGAAAAAAGCAGAGACAATCTCGTTTTTGTGACAGAAATTCAAACAGGTAGATCTTTTGTCGTCACAGACAAAGCGGCAAAAGCTTATCGAAGTGGCGATATTTTAGCGTTAAATCTGATTACAAAAACGTTCGTTGATGCAGTAGAAAATTATCCATTTGTTTAGGAGGAAACGGACATGGCAGAAGAAAAAGAACCACTAGACAATAGTCGTTTGGGAAAATCCAAAAGAAAATTAGCACGATTGCAAAATGAATTAAACGAACAAATTGAGAAGATGTTTGAACACCAGAGAAAGACAAACGGTCAGCCAATGAACGATAAGAGAAATGGGCATTCTTGGTTTAGGCAACAAGAACGTTTAGAAAACAAAGTGCATAGTCTGAGAGAAGAGATCAAGCAACAAGAAAAACAGGTAGAAAAACTTGAAAGACAAGAAGAGCTAAAGGAAATGGGCTATAACAAGTACGGCGGCCTGGATATGACAATCGAAAATATTCCAAGAATCAAAGAAGAAATCGAACGCTTTGAAAAAGGTGAATCGACTTTTTCAGCCGCTACGATCCGAAAATACCAACGAAAATTGGAAACATTAGAACAGCTGAAAGAAAAATCAGAGAAAGGAAAAGAAAATATTCTTCCTGAAGTACAAGCGATCATTGACAGCGGACGAGTGACGCAATGGAAAAAGAATCCAACTATCTATTTTCTGAAAGGCTATCGAAAAGTCGCTTTAGAACTCAATGAAAACGGCGAATTTGAAGCGTCAAAAAAATACCAAGCCACGTCGGAAGAAGAAAAGGCAGCTGTTCGTGAATTACTTGAAGAGGCTAGACCAATTGATTCTGTGAAAGAGAAAGAAATCGATCATTTCTATCGAGTAGAATTCAACGAAAATGATCCAGAAAAAGGATTGAAAAGTTATGGTGGGGAGATCGTAACATTCGAATTGATCGATCAACTCAAAACGTTGGATAACCAATACGCCGCAGAAGCAGGTTATTATAAATTCTATTTTGAAGAAGTGAAGAACGGAGAAGTAGTCGATCAGATCCGAATGGATCTAGGGGATGGCGTCAACAGTAATCAACCCATCTATTTAGAGTTAGCAAAATTGTGCGAACAAGTACCTGAGAAGGAACAAAAACAATCGGTCAAAAATGAACCTGTTTCGAAAGAAGAAATGCAGTCGAAAGAAACAAAAACAAAACAAAAAGGCTATCAAAAACGAACGGCAGAAGAGATTAAACAAGAAGTTAAATCCCTTTCGCAACAGGCACTGGATGCGGTGAAAAAGCATACCCATTCTCCTGAAGACGTCAAAGAACTTTTGAACTTTATGTCTCGTTTTCCAGAACGATCCTTTAGAAATCAATTATTGATTGAGGAACAATTTCCAGGTGCAACGGCTTGTTTAGGTCGTGCCGCGTTGAAAAAAGAAGGAATCTATATCAAAAAAGGGGAACAAGGGAACAAGATCTTTGTCAGAAAAACGGTCAAAGGATTTTATGAGAAAGGACGTGGCTTTGTTCGAGAAACAGAAGCTACACCAGAAGATAAAAAACGAATCGAAAGTGGTCAAATCGAAGTGATCAAAAAACCTTACTACACGATTGAAAAAGTGTTTGATATCACACAAACACAATTGAAGCCTGAAGACTATCCGAAAATCTTCCCGAACCGCGTCTTTGATTTTCAATTGGATAAAACAGGGCAGACAGAACTTCAAGTTGGGATTCAAGCGGTAGCCAAAAATATTGGAATTCAAATTCGAGATATGACAGAAAGTGAAGTCTATCAAAGAGAATTAGGACAAGCACGTGGGGCGTACGTTCGTAACGAATTTACTGGCGAAGAAGAAATCGTCATGAATACTCGAAATACTCCTACGCAGCATTTAGCCACAAGTATTCACGAATTAGCCCATGCTAGAATGCACAAATTTTCAGAATTAGATACCGCAACTAAAGAACTACAGGCAGAAATGACCTCCTATATTGTGTGCAAGCATTTTGGGATGGACACCTCGGAGAAAGCTATTCCTTATATTGCGACATGGACGAAGAATGGTCAGACATTGGATGATAAGGAAGCTGCGGAACGTGGGAAAATCATGAATGATGTCAGTCGTGTCGCAAATGAATTCATTCAAACCATTTCTAATGAAATCAATCAATACAGAGAAAGAGAACCAGAGATCCAGCCAGCAGAAGTGAAGCAGGAGCATAAAAATACTTTAGAAACGCCAGAGAATAAGAATATTGTGCCCGTTGGTTCACTTTGGATCGACAAGAAAGACGGGAAAGTAATGGAAGAAGATACGGGTCGAACGTTACATTTGAAGGATGCGGCGTTTATTGAAGATCCGCAGCATAATCAAGTGATTTTAAAAGGAAAAAGTTATGGAAAAGAGATCCAAACGGCGTTACCTTCAGAAGAATTTGCGCTAGGAAATCCATTCCGATTTTCACTTGAAACAGTGTCAGAAGTGGCCAAACGAAAAAATGAAATCTATTATGAACAACAATTGTCACAAAAAGAACGTGTATAAAATAAGTAAAAAAGACTATCTGAAAAACGGATAGTCTTTTTTCTTTTGGGAGGTTTGAAAATGACCGAGAAAAAAATGAGTCTTATTGATCGATGTAAACAGATCGATATAGTGGATTTTGCTCGAAACAATGGAATGGCTGTAGTCAATAAAGGACGAGACTATCGCTTAGAAGACCATGATTCATTTGTTTTTGATCGAAGAAAACAACGTTTTTATTGGAACAGTCAAAATATTAGTGGCGACATTATTGAATTAGCTAAACTTTTTTTCATAGACAAAGAGATTCAAGACTCTAAGCAACAATTTAAAGCAGCCACAGATTTTATTCTAAAGAATGAAGACAAAACAGAACGAGTAGAAAATCTTCATTTTGAGACAGAAAAGTACAAAGATCACCCCGTTGATTATCAACCACTCACAGAAAAAGGAAGGAATTATTTGAAGGAAGAACGAAAACTGCCCGATTGGTTGATTGATTATGCAGAAAAAGAAGGATTGATCGCCGAACTAAAGCCAAAACATGAACGGCAAAATTTCTTAGTTCGAGACGATCGTTTGGATCATGCGGTCGCCTTTTTATGGAAAGATCCACAGACAAAAGAGACAGTAGGGGCGAGTTATCAAGGAACATTCATTGATTATGAACGTTTTGGTGAGAGAGGCACATATAAGCATATAGATAAAAATTCGACAGCGAATCATGGATTTAACCTAAAGATCGGTGACCCTAAACAGTTAAAATTTTTTGAGAGTAGTATTGATTTACTTAGCTATGCTGCACTGAATCGTGATCAGTTAAACGATACGTGGTTAGTCTCTATGGAAGGGTTAAAACACCATGTGATCAGTCATTATTTTGGTGAGGCAGTATCTGAATTGAGAAAGAAACAAGCCTTTCCTCAATCCATTGAGATTTGTGTGGATAATGACCGTGCAGGACATATTTTCTACGAAAAAGAACAATTAATGGGCGCAGTTGATCCATTTACGAATCAGAAAGTACGTTGTGAACGAGGAATCGCTAATGATTGGCAAGTGCCAAAAGAATACAAAGTCATTTATGAAGAAGTTGCAAAAGAAATGAAAGTTGAACCTGAAGCAATTATGGCCATACACAAGACAGAAAACAATCTGCAATTAACGGACCAACTGGTTTCCGCTCACAAAGTAAATGCGTCTTTTGGTCAGCAGCTTTCTGTTAACGATTCAATAGAAGCTATTAATTTGAAAGATATTTGTAGAGAAGTCGCAAAAGAATTAAAAGGTTGTGAACGCGTGGATGGTACGTACGATTTTGATCGTTTTTATCAAGAAAAAGGGGATATTAATGCTCAGATTCTTTTCTCTTATAAAGCAGAACAATACTACAAAGGCTATAAAAATCATGAACATGAATTTGTACCTGAAGTAAAAAAGGATTGGAATGATCAATTGAAGCATGAAATCCACCAACAAGAGATCAGAAAGCAAAAACGTGCGATGTTGTTTCAACAAGGCAGACAACAAGAAAGGGAGTGAAATCGTCATGATGAAAACCGTTATTTTAGCAGAAAAGCCGTCACAAGCGAAAGCTTATTCCGATAGCTTCTTTAAATCCACTCGAAAAGACGGGTATTTTGAAATCCAAGATCGATTGTTTCCTGGTGAAACTGTGATCACGTATGGTTTTGGTCATTTAGTCGAGTTAGATTCGCCCGATATGTACGATGAAAATTGGAAACAATGGTCATTAGAGCATTTGCCTATTTTCCCTACACATTATCACTATCATGTTCCTAAAGATAAGAAAAAGCAATTCAACGTGGTGAAACAGCAACTTCAATCGGCCGATACCATTATTATTGCGACAGATAGCGATCGTGAAGGGGAACTGATCGCTTGGACGATCATTCAACAAGCAGGCGCCGATCATGGAAAGACCTTTAAAAGACTTTGGATCAACTCCTTAGAAAAAGAAGCCATTTATCAAGGATTCCAGCAGTTACGAGATGCAGAAGAGACCTACCCAAAATTTGAAGAAGCACAAGCACGCCAGATCGCCGATTGGTTGATCGGCATGAACGGTAGCCCACTGTATAGTTTACTCTTGCAGCAAAAAGGCATACCAGGAAGTTTTTCCTTAGGCAGAGTCCAAACCCCAACGCTTTACATGATTTATCAATTACAGGAAAAGATTAGAAACTTCCAAAAAGAACCATATTTTGAAGGAAAAGCCCAAGTAATCGCTCAAAATGGCGCATTTGATGCGAAGCTTGATCCGAATGAAACCCAAGCGACGCAAGAAGCATTTGAAGATTATTTAAAAGAAAAGGGGGTTCAATTGGGAAAACAGCCAGGTACGATCCACCAAGTTGAAACCGAGAAAAAAAGCGCGGCAAGTCCACGTCTTTTTTCTCTATCCAGCCTTCAGTCTAAAATGAATCAGCTTATGAAAGCTAGTGCCAAAGACACTTTGGAGGCTATGCAAGGGTTGTATGAAGGGAAATATCTAAGCTACCCACGAACAGATACCCCTTATATTACAGAAGGGGAGTATGCGTATCTGTTGGATCACTTAGACGAATACAAACACTTTTTAAAGGCCGAAGCCATTCCTACTCCTATTCATACACCTAATAGTCGATATGTGAATAATAAGAAAGTCCAGGAACATTACGCGATCATTCCTACAAAAACGGTCATGACGGCAGCGGCTTTTGAACAATTAAGTCCACTGCAGCAGGCCATTTATGAACAAGTGTTAAAAACAACGGTGGCCATGTTTGCGGAAAAATATACCTATGAAGAAACAACGATCTTGACGCAAGTTCAGCAGCTTCAGTTAAAAGCAATCGGAAAAGTGCCGGTAGATCTAGGTTGGAAGAAGTTATTTGGAAAAGAGAGCGACGGAAAAGAGAAGGAAGAAGAGCCGCTACTTCCTAAAGTGACAAAAGGAGAAATGGTGACGGTAGATCTACAAGTCCTTGAAAAAGAAACAAAGCCACCAAAACCTTATACCGAAGGCACGTTGATCACTGCAATGAAAACAGCTGGGAAAACCGTGGATAGTGAAGAAGCGCAATCTATATTGAAAGAAGTAGAAGGAATCGGTACAGAAGCGACACGGGCAAATATTATTGAAATCTTGAAACAAAAGGAATATATCAAGGTAGAGAAAAATAAGCTCGTGGTGACGAATAAAGGGATTTTGCTTTGCCAAGCCGTGGAAAAAGAGCCGCTGCTTACGAGCGCCGAAATGACCGCCAAATGGGAAAGCTACTTATTAAAGATTGGAGAACGAAAAGGAACACAAACCACTTTTCTAGCTAATATCCAAAAATTTGTCTCTCACTTATTGGAAGTCGTACCAGGGCAAATCCAATCCACTGATTTTGGATCGACGTTACAAGAAGTGAAAGCAGCCAGTGAAAAGCAAGAAGCCGCGCGTCATTTAGGAATTTGTCCAAAATGCCAGGAACAAGAAGTCATACTTTATCAAAAGGTGGCAGCATGTACGTCTGAAGTCTGTGATTTTAAATTATGGACAACGATTGCCAAAAAGAAACTCACAGCGACACAGCTGAAGGAGATTATTCAAAATAGCCGAACAAGCCAACCAGTGAAAGGGTTAAAAGGTCAGAAGGGTTCGTTTGAAGCAACGATTGTTTTAAAAGAAGACTTCACTACAGGCTTTGAATTTTCTGAAAAGAAAAAAACGAACTTCAAGAAAAGAACACGACGCACGACAAAATAATGGAGGGTTAATCTTATGCGTAATACAACACACAAACAACAAGAAATCGAAAATCAAAAAGCCAAAATTCGTTCAGAACAGGAAAAAATGCGTGCCAGCAAACGAAGACTGCAGCAATTAAAGAACCAGCAGCGGATTCAAAAAGAAATTGAATTAGATCGATAGACATTAACCTTGTTACAAATACACTATCATGATACATTTAATGTAGTGTATTTGTAACGAAAGGGGGGAAGTAAATGCAAAAGAAACTGAAAGAATTGTTGGCTATTCGCGATGGAAATTTATCTATGAAGGAAGCCAGAAAATTAGGAATCGCAGCAACCACTGTACAAAGATTGGTGAATCAAGGAAAATTGATCAAAGTTGATCGTGGTTATTATGTAGAGGATGGTCATGGAATAGATGATTTATTTTGGCTTCAGCAACGATTTTCCAGGGGAATCTTCTCTCATGAAACGACTTTAGATATTTACCAGCTTTCTACGAATATGCCGAAATTCATTCACTTAACTTTTCCCCATGGCTATAACGTTGATCGTTCAATTACAAAAGAGCAGCAGTTACAATTTCATTTCGTGAAGAAAGAAGTTTATGAACTAGGAAAAGTAGAGGGAACTTCCTTTCAAGGAAATCCTATTACTATGTATGATAAAGAGCGTACACTTTGTGATATTTGGAATCCGAGATATGAAATTGAATATGAAATGAAATTAGAAGCATTAAAAGAGTACATGGAAGACCCATTGAGAGATCCAAGTAAATTAAGAGATTACATGACAAAACTACATGTAGAAAAAGAAATGAAATACCACATGCAAAGCTTATATTGATGGAGGAAAAAGATGACACCGACACAATTTGCAGCAAAAACAAGAAATTTAGCAAAGAGTACAGGATTAAATGCACAGTTAGTGCAACGGCATTTTATGATGGATCGTCTAATTGAACAAATTTCTGAATCAAAGTACAAAAATGACTTCATTTTGAAAGGCGGCTTTTTATTAGGATCAAAATATGGAATCGATAGAAGGACAACAATTGATATCGATACGACATTTAGAAATAGCAAATTAACTGAAGAAAAATTGAAGAGCATTTTTAATGATTTAACTAGAAAACCCACAAAAGAAGGCATTGTTTTCTCTATTCAAGGAATGAAGGAAACAAGAGAAGCCGATTTTTATCCTGGATTTCAAATTAAATTGGTGGCTAATTTAGAGAAAGTACGTGTACCGTTTAAAATGGACGTGACAACAGGAGATTCTATTTATCCTGAAGTAGATACACACTATCACCAATTAATGTTTGAAGATAAAAAAGTGGAGATTCCAGCTTATCCAACAGAACAAATTATTGCAGAAAAGCTAAGTGCTACGTTCAGCTTTGGCACAGATAATTCGAGAGCAAAAGATTACTACGACTTATTTACCATTCCGAAACTAGAAAATATTGATACGAAAGAGTTATACAAAAGTGTTCGAAATACATTTACAAAACGTGGAGATACAAAGCCTTTATCCTTTTATTATGAAAGAGAAATGGATAAGATCAGGGGAAACGACTATTTGGAAAAGCAGTGGGAAAAATATCGCTCAGTTAACACGTTTGCGAATTCCATTTCATTTGCAGATACAGTCAACGAAATTGATCACCTAATGAAAAGTGTGATCAAAATTGAAAATCAAGAAAGAAAAAGGCAGTTTAAAAGATCACAACAAATGAATCAAGAAACGGAGAGATAAAGATGATTAATAATGTAACTTTAGTAGGACGGTTAACCAAAGATCCAGATTTACGTTATACCGCAAGTGGCACAGCAGTGGCCACTTTTACCTTAGCCGTTAATCGTAATTTCACGAATCAAAACGGCAATCGAGAAGCCGATTTTGTCAACTGTGTGATTTGGCGCAAACCAGCAGAAACGATGGCGACATTAGCTAAAAAAGGCAGCTTGATTGGCGTTGTCGGACGGATTCAAACCCGAACCTACGATAACCAACAAGGACAACGTGTGTATGTGACAGAAGTTGTAGCTGATAACTTTCAACTATTAGAAAGTAAAGCAACGACAGAGAGCCGTGCGCACGCTGATCAATCGTCCAGCAGTCCAAGCCCTACCACCTTTGAACAACGGGATGTAGCTACGCCTAACAACAATGGATTGAACGCTTCACAAAATCCATTTGGCGGACAATCAATCGATATTAGTGATGATGATTTACCATTCTGATTGTAAAAGATCAATAAAGTTGTTATAATGGATACGAAAAGAGGAGTTGCGCTAACAACTCCCCTAACAGCACCGTTTAAGACGGTGACCAGCTTAATATTATTTTTGAAAAATAATCGTCGACCGGCTAAAGCTGACGGTTATTTTTTTTGATTGTTGTTTACAACTGCTAAGATTCCAAAAATGATTGTTGCGATCAAAGAACCGAAACTAATCATTAATCCTAGCGCCGTTTCAACAGGCAAAAGGCTTCTCCTTTCTGTAAGATTTTGGAAGTACGCACATACGCACCACCTCACTTTCAATCGGATAGCCACCGTCACAAACTTTACTGTCTTGATCATTATAGCATATCTAAAATCGAATAAAAATTCTCAATTTTAACTGTTTTTGCTATAATTTTAGCGAGGTGATCGTGATGAACAAATATGTTGGTTTGCTTGATAAAATCCGAGTAATAAAAACACAACCATTATTGGTTCGCTTTACTTTACAAACAATTCATGAATCGATTAATTGTGTAGTTGCAGATATTGAAATTATCGATAAATTGTTAATTATGGATGATGGAAAATACAATATTGCCGTCACAGGTCATTTCAATAAACGGAATCAATTAGTCATTGAATCGATGCAAATTAGAAACCCTGATCATTTTACGCGATCAATGGGCATATAAATAAAAGAAGAGCTGCAATCCTAATGTAGGACTGCAGCTCTTTTTGTTTTACATAGAAACAGGAAGAAAGGGAAAGGCCTATTTAGGAAGGCACAAGCGCCTTCTCAATTGAAAAACCTTTCTCTCACTCCAACCGCCACCGCCGTTCGAGAAGAAAGGAAGTGAACGTTGCACGTTCACTAAGATAAGGGGTCTTGCTTTGTAAGACAAAATAGGAAAAGCTTCCTCTCACCAAAAGGTTCGTTCCTGTTCGCTATCTCTTTATTGATTTGCCAGACCGGCAACAAGTTGCCTTTTATCACCAAAAAGCGACAAGGACAAGGGTAAATGGCACGCTGCGCGCCCTTGTCCTTGTCGCTTTTCGTTGATTCATTCTGGCCAACAAATCAATAAAGAAAGAACTAACGAAAGGAAGTAAAACCTTTCCTAAGAGGAGGCAGAATCAATCATGCGAAAGAAATTTGATTATTGGGGTGTTCCCTTCAGCGAATTATTCCCAAACTATCATGCACCACATACTGTCGAATGCGATTGTGGAGAAAGAGCGAAATGTATCAAAAGCTATTGTTTGTATCAATGTCCAACATGCGGGAAAAAATATACCTTGTCTTATGGCGATTATATTTTGATTGAGGAGAAAGGAAAGAAACGCTGATGAAAACACAACACAAATTATTGACTGTAAAAGAAGTCGTTCAAATTTTGGTGGACAAAGAAGTCATTTCTGAAAAAGTAGCAGAAGCTTTACTTATTCCGCGGTACTGGACGATAGAAACCCCTTTAGTAGAGGATGCACCGACTATGCTATTTGAAGACTTAGTGAAGATTGCAGGATGTGAACTGCATTATCAAGAAAAATTGGAAACTTATGAAAACGAATATTGGTTAACCAAATTAGAGAACTAAAAAGGAGAAAAAAATATGGCTCAAAATTACTATGACGAATTTGTCAAATTACCTTTGGATAAAATGGCACAAAAAATGGAGGATATGACGTTCCTATACAACGAAACACGTGTTCCAAAAAAACATTATAAAGAAAAATTGTCGGTAGCTGTGGAATAAATGATTGAATCAGGTGTCGAAATGAATCTTATTGCGACGTACTATCGAACACTGGAAGAACTGAAAAAGCAAAATGCAAAATGGTTTTTCCAAGCCTTACTATGTTTGGAAGTAGGTGTCAAACCAAGCACTATTAAACCTTCTGAATACCAAGCTTTAGAACTAACGTATGCGAAATTTATCGAAACGAAAAAAGCCAAGACTGTTTCAAGTGAATGGTTAGATTATTTTGAAAATATCAATAAGTATGGCGCATATTACACCATGAAAAAGGAAGACAACGAAAATGAATAAGGTGATTTATCAACTAACAACGGATTCCATATCAACGATTTGAAAGAAAAAAAGGTCAATAATCATTTATACCGAAAAGTGAGAATGTGTGAAATAAGGACAAAAAAAGCCTAGTAACTAAGGGAATGGTTCTTATTTCGCACCAACCGCCCCCGCCGCTTAGGTGGTGCGAAATAAACGGGCAAAGCCCGATAACTTAAGAGAAAGAAGGTGATCCATTTGAACAAGATTATTCCCTTATTGTTAGTACTGTTTGTTGGCGAAATACTTATGCGAGATAGTGCAGCTGTACAGTTAAACCTCGCTGTATTTTTGGTAATACTGGTGTTTTGTTTGATCTTTTGGCGGTTTGTATTAGTCCTCGTGAGTCTACTATTCAAGATGATTGCAGCCATATTTTTCATGGGGTTATTTCGATGAAAGGAGAGAGTACCAATGCCAATTGCAATAGGAAATAAACGGTTACCCGTGACATTAGATGAAAAGAGACAAAAAGAATTGCAGCAACTAAAGCAGAAGTACGACAAAAGTGAATCCAGGATTATGTGTATTGCGTTAGATTTATTGATTGCCAAGAAAAAGCAGGATTTGAGGTACCAGCACTAAGAAAGTGACGTCACTTTTTATACTAAAACCTAAAAGTGATATCACTTTTAGACAATGGAAAAGGTGGAAATAAGATGAAGAAAAAACAAACTAAACTATCGTTAGCAGATATTTTAACACAGTTAACCGCAACTGAAGATGGTGTTGTAGAATTTGAACGATTTGAAATTTCGGTAGTAGATGATCGTTACTTTAAAATGCCTTACTTTTTTGACCAAGCAAAGGTCATTTGCCTTTGTGGCTACGATGGGGTACGTGATTACTTTGGAATTAGAATTACTGAAGAAAAAGTCGTTTGGGTAAACAATCATACAGAATTAGGTGCGCTAGCCTTTGAAGGAACTGTATTGGACAATATCTCTATTGTATTCGAGGAAGAAAGCTTTACGCTTGAATGCGATAAGTTAACCCGATATATCGATCCAAAATTCTATGAGGATAAAAACCTGGCATGGGAACTGGCTTTATAGACAGAGTGCTAGTGCAAGTAAAGGAAGAAAGGAAGATCACCATGAAATACAATTTATTAGACCATAAGCGAATGTGGGTAGAGAAATTAGAGGAAGACTTAGAACAGTTGGAATTGTTAGGTCATAATAAGACTTCAACGGTGTATAAAGAAGGACTAAAACGAACGAAAAAAGCACAAAAAGAACTAGCAACACTGGAAAGTAGCGTTCAGAAAAAAGAAGTAGACTTAACATACACTTACCTTTAGGAGTAGAAAATGGCAGACAAGAGAAAAGAAAAGATTCAAAAATTACTGGCGCTTGCGGCGGATGTAAATGATGAGGAATCAATGAGCGCATTAGCCAAAGCCCAGCAATTGATGATGGACTATGATCTTACTGAAGATGAGATTTTCAATTATCATGAGCAGCAACGGATAGAAGCAGTAGAAACGCACGTGATCTATCGTGGACGTCCGCAAAAATGGCTGTATCGTTTATTTAGAAATTAAGATAAAAAAGGCTAGTTAACAGGTTTGTCGACTGGCCTTTTTTGATATGTTTGTACATGTTTTATTGTGTTTTAATTTTTCTCTTTTTTATAGCAAGCTCCTTTTATAATAAATATTCCGAAAAGTGAAGACCATTTTTTATTTATTAAGACTATTATTATTAGTGAGATAAAATTTGATTGATCTTACAGAATATTGGTGACGATTATGACACTAAAGATACTATTTATGAAAATTTTGCAAAAATGTTCTGAAAATTACATATAATTGTTTTATAAAAAAGGGAGGCAATTATATGAAGAAAAAATTTGTTAGTATTTTTATGATTTTAGGAATTGTTTTATGAAGTGTATCTACTTTAGGAATTACAGTAGATGCTGCAACTTATTATGGAAATGGTGTTTATTGTAATACTCAAAAATATTGGGTAGATTGGAGTAGAGCTCGCTCTGAGATTGTTGATAGAGGAGTAAATGGATAGGCTACAATTAACTAGACAGAAAAATT
>NZ_KV815595.1:0-472 GCF_001814285.1 Enterococcus sp. HMSC076E04
TAATTTTTCTGTCTAGTTAATTGTAGCCTATCCAGACCTTCTGTAGTAGCTGTACAGCCACTCAATATAGTGATACAACCAATTAACAGAACATAAAATATTTTTATCATTATTATAGAACCTACTCTCTTTTCTTAAGATAGAAACATGACTTTTAAAATGGTGATCGTCCTCTTCTGATATTACAGATACTGCTAATTTTTTTACTTAATAATATGCGAAAAAGAAAAGCAATAACCAAAATAAATAGTTATAGTCTTATTTTAATTTATTATATTTAACGATTAACTAATAATTTTTAAATGATATTATTTTACAAAGTACGTTTAGAGATAGCTTTTGTCTATTGATTATTTAAAACAAGTGATTCAATAAAGCAACAGATTCTATCCGTTTTTATTATATGTATTATTCAAATTAGTTATATCGAGTGAAAAAAAGGGAGCGTCAATAATTTTGTGTAAATGGTTCT
>NZ_KV815596.1:0-650 GCF_001814285.1 Enterococcus sp. HMSC076E04
TTTCTATTTACACAAAATATTTTACACTCTCGAAGACTGTTTAGTTACAAACAAAGTTTATCAATACATTAAACACGAAAACAATAAAATAGTACAAGTCTCAAATTAGTAGATTAATACACTTGTTTTTTAGAATTGTAAATAACTCATAAAAAATATTTTGACTTTCAAAATCACTTTTGCTACCAGAAGTTGAGGCGAAGTGTTTTAAGCATAGTTGTACCCTAGTTTGACCGTTAAAAATAAATAACGATCGCTAGAGTGCAACTATGTTTGTTTGCCCTACCGTCAGCGTCGGCTTGGCCTCTCACATCCATTACCGTCGGGATTATCTCCGTTACATACCCTTACAAAATACGCCCTGTAAGCATTGCATGAAACCACCGTGCATTTGCACCGTATTTCCGCCCTAGCCGTTCAAATCGGTCGCTACCACCATTCAGAAACACGTGCGGTAATGGTTACACGTTGCTGTCTCCTAGCATTAGTTATTGCAGCGGCTAATGCTTAACCTTTCTACTTTATCGATAATTTAATATCAGGCAGCTTGGCTCCTACCTCTGATACTATTCGTATGTCTTACAAACAGAATCGTACCAAGCTTTATATTAGTTTTATGGATAGGCTACAATTAACTAGACAGAAAAATT
>NZ_KV815597.1:0-44519 GCF_001814285.1 Enterococcus sp. HMSC076E04
AAGAACCATTTACACAAAATTATTGACGCTCCCCTCTAGTGCCCTTCGTATAATAATTATCATATTAGAATAAATACGTTTATTTATTTTAATAATCATCACTATTCACGTCAAAACAGAAAAAAATAAAAAGGAGGGGAAAAATGACGACCACAGGGAAGAAGCTGAAAGTTGTTTTTGTGCTGATATTATTGAGTTTATCGAACATTCTGCCTGTAACTGCAACAGCAGAAGCTACAGATAATCCAACGATGTTAGAAATCATTTCAGCTGAAATCACTTCAGATCAATCTGGGAAAAAAGCACTGAACGTCAAACTAAATGCGAATAACAACAGTACAGAAAAGGTAGAGAAAGAAATTGGTCTAGTTGAGAATTACTTAAGAGATGTGGAAAGAAAGGAAGGAGATGGCTATGCTTATCAGGTAAAAAGCGGGAAAACCACGCTGGAAATCTCTCCAAACACTAAACAAACGATCAATCTAAGTCTTCCAATCGATCCAACACTTTATCACAGCCAGACAAATAAGCTGATCGTCGATAATAAAGAGTATGACATTACTGATGCGACAGAACACAAGAAAGAGACAGAAGTGTCAACACCAAATACAGACGAAACAAAAGAAGGAATATCAGAAGAAAATGAAAATTCTGTCAGTCCCTTTACATTGCCTACATTGTCTTTGCCAGCTATGACTGTTTCAGCTAACCAGACGATTCCTACAGAGTATACGACGGATGATCAAGGCACTTATCCTAAAGCCAATTGGCAACCTACAGGAAATACAAATGTTCTTGATCACCAAGGTAATAAAAATGGATCAAATCAATGGGATGGGATAAATTCTTGGGATGGAGATCCTAATGATCGGACTCATTCGTATATCGAATACGGGGGAACAGGCAATCAAGCAGACTATGCGATACGTAAGTTTGCAAAGGAGACAACTACACCTGGATTGTTTGATGTTTATTTGAATGCCCGTGGAAATGTACAAAAAGATATCACGCCTCTTGATCTCGTATTGGTCGTAGACTGGTCAGGAAGTATGAACGACAATGATCGGATCGGTGAAGTAAAAATCGGTGTCGATCGTTTTGTCGATACTTTAGCAGATAGCGGTATCACAGACAAAATCAATATGGGATATGTCGGCTACTCCAGCGAAGGCCATCTGTACAGTAACGGTACTGTGCAGATGGGTTCATTTGATTCAGTAAAAATCAAGTAAAATCCATCACACCTTCATGGACAAATGGCGGTACTTTTACACAAAAAGGACTAAGAGATGCAGGAGACATGCTATCCGTTCCAAATGGACATAAAAAAGTGATCGTCTTGCTGACGGATGGTGTACCGACATTTTCTTATAAAGTACAGCGAGTACACGCACAATCAAGCAACGATTATTACGGTACCCAGTTTTCCAATACTCAAGATCAGCCGGGAAATACTTCTCGAATTGCAAGAAGCTATTATGCACCTGACCAAAACAACCAATCCAGAAGAATAGACAGCACATTTATCGCAACTATAGGAGAAGCGATGGCGCTCAAAGAACGAGGAATCGAGATACATGGTCTTGGTATCCAACTTCAAAGCGATCCAGCAGCTGGTCTATCCAAAGCAGAAGTAGAGTCTCGTATGCGGCAAATGGTTTCAGCAGATGAAAAAGGTGACCTTTATTATGAATCAGCCGATCATGCAACAGATATCTCTGAATATCTGGCTAAAAAAGCTGTACAGATCTCTGCAACTGTAAGTAATGGACAAATAAATGATCCAATCGCAGAACCATTTATTTATCAACCTGGTACACTTTCAGTCAAAAGCGTGGGAACAAACCCTACAACAGTTACTCCAACTATTTCTATAGATGGAAATACGATCAAGAGCAATCAGATTTATTTAGGAAAAGACCAAGAAATCCAAATCCATTACCAAGTGAGGATCCAGACAGAAAACGAGGACTTCCACCCGAATTTCTGGTATCAAATGAACGGTAGGACGACTTTCCAACCAAGTATTGACACTGACGAATTAGCTGAATTCGGTATACCATCTGCTAAAGCTCCCGGAATCAATCTTCACATCAAAAAATTATGGGAAGAATTTGACAATAATCCAGCTAATCGTCCAGATCAAGTCACTTTTGAAATCCAACGGAACCATACAACAGATGCTGCAGCTTGGAAAAACGGATATATCCGCATCACTAAACCAGCTAAAGATACTGCAAATTCGTGGGAACGTGCAGACGTCGACAAATTATCTGCAAATAGCGGAGAAAGTTATCAAGAGATATTATCACTGCCTCAATATAATAATCAAGGTCAAGCATTCAGTTACCAAACAATCAAAGAACTACCTGTACCAGGATATGATTCTCAACAAATAGATGCACTGACATGGAAGAATACTAAACAATTCACACCGTTAGACTTAAAAATAACGAAAAATTCCTCTACAGGAGAAAAGAAACTCATTGGCGCTGTTTTCAAATTAACAGGAGATTCTATTGATACTTTACTAACTGATAATGGTGATGGGACCTATTCTCTTCCGGAAAATGTCAAATTGCAAAAAGAAATGACTTATACACTGACAGAAACAAAAGCTCCAGAAGGGCATGAATTAAGCAAAAAGACTACTTGGGAAATCAAGATTGCTTCTGATGGTACGGTAACCATTGATGGAAAAACAGTCACTACTTCCGATGATACGATCCAGTTGACCATTGAAAATCCTTTTGTTGAAATTCCTATAGCAGTACGTAAGTATACGATGCAAAGGACGGGCAAAGAGATGAATCTTAAAGGTGCAGCTTTTTCCCTACAGAAAAAAGAAGCAAACGGTGCTTATCAGCCAATGGACAGCCAAACAACGAATGAAAAAGGCCTTGCCATTTTTGATTCACTCACACCTGGAGAATACCGAGTCGTTGAAACAGCTGGTCCTGTCGGATATGATACTTCGCCGGGAAATTATGAATTCCAAATCGACAAATATGGAAAGATTATTTACACGGGGAAAAACACCGAGACAACGAATGGCATGTGGACGCTCACTCATCAAAATCGATTAAAAGCGTTTGACCTGACAGTACACAAAAAGGAAGACAACGGACAGGCATTAAAAGGAGCCAAATTCAGACTGCAAGGACCAGAAATGGACTTAGAATTGCCAAAAGATGGACAAGAAACGGACACCTTTCTATTCGAAAATTTAAAACCTGGAACTTATAAGCTGACCGAAACCTTTACACCAGAAGGATACCAAGGACTAAAAGATCCAGTTACTATCATCATAAAAGAAGATGGATCGATTCAAGTGGATGGACAAGAGTATGAGTCTGTTCTTTCACCAGGAGCCAAAAACAACCAGATTTCTTTAGACATCACGAATCAGGCAAAAGTACCATTACCTGATACGGGAGGAATTGGCCGCTTAGGAATCTATCTAGTAGGGATGATTGGTTGTACATTTTCTATTTGGTATCTTTTTTTCAAAAAAGAAAGAGGGGGCAGCTAATATGAAAAAACTTGGTTGGCTTAGTATGTGTCTCTTCTTATTACTGTTTAAACCTGCTTTTACTCAGGCAGTAACAGCAACAGAACCAGATATGGTCCAGATCACTTTGCACAAATTACTGTTTCCAAATGGCCAACTACCGGAAAACCAGCCAAGTGACGGACAAGAAAAAGAGTTATTGCAAACGTATCGGGGATTGAATGGAGTCACATTTCAAGTTTACGATGTCACAGAATCTTTTTACCATTTACGAGAAAAGGGGAAAACAGTAGAGGAAGCACAAACAGAGATTGCAAAAAACGGTAAGTCTTCTGGCACGTTTATCGCAGAAGCAACAACCGCAACTCTGAACAACGAAGATGGTATTGCTTCTTTTTCTCTACCTGCCAAAGATCATAAAAAAAGAGAGAAAGCGTATCTTTTTATTGAATCCAAAGCACCAGAAGTCGTCAAAGAAAAAGCAGAGAACATGGTAGTTGTTCTACCTGTATATGGACAAAACGATCAAGAACTTTCATCTATCCATTTGTATCCTAAAAATGAAGAAAATAACTACCCTGATCCTCCTTTTGAAAAGGTATTAGAAGAAACGAGGAATAATTTTACGATTGGTGACAAAGTCACTTATTCCTTGCACACGACGATCCCTATGAATATCTTAGACTATCAAAAATTCGTATTATCAGATAGTGCGGATGGAGCATTAACGTTTTTACCTAATAGTCTAACGATGTCATCGAATGGACAAAAGCTATCCGAAGGATTTGTCATACACACGAAACCACACGGATTTGAAATTGCATTTTCGATTCCTTCGCTAGAAAAATATGCTGGAAAAAACCTGACCATTTCTTATCAGATGCAGCTAAACAGTACAGCTCAGGCGAACAAGGAAATCAATAACAACGGAACACTAGATTTTGGTTTTGGTATCAGCACAAAGAAAGTCTCTGTATATACAGGGAGTAAGCAATTTGTCAAAATCGAGACAAATAAACCAGATAAACGATTAGCTGGCGCAGTATTCCTTATTAAAAACAAAGCAGGAAATTACCTCCAGCAAACAGCCAACGGATACAAGTGGACAAAGAACGAATCAAATGCGCTTCACCTGATTTCCGATAAAAATGGCGCTTTTTCAATTTCCGGGTTGAAAACAGGAAGTTATCGATTAAAAGAGATCGAAGCACCTTCTGGTTATATTTTAAGTGAAACAGAAATTCCGTTTACCATTTCAACTTTTCTTTCTGAGGATAAAGAGGCGGACAGTATATTGAAAGTAGTCAATAAAAAAGAAAATAGCCGTCCATTTCTTCCAAAAACAAACGAAACGAAAAATACACTTTTAGGCGTTGTTGGTATGGTATTCGCAAGCTTTACAATCTGGTTGTTTATCAAAAAAAGAACAGGAGTGAAAAAATGAAAAATCATAAAAAAATAAACGTTATGTTAGGAGTACTTTTTCTTATTTTACCATTAATCACAAGTAGCTTCGGCGCAAAAAGAGTGTTTGCGGAGGATACAGCAGCTCAAGTCATTCTCCATAAAAAGAAAATGACTGATTTACCCGATCCTTTGATTCAAAACAGTGGGAAAGAAATGAGTGAATTCGATCAATACCAAGGATTAGCCGATATTTCATTTTCCGTTTATAACGTCACTCCAGAATTTTATGCGCAACGGGAGAAAGGAGCATCGGTGGATGCAGCAAAACAAGCAGTCCAGTCTTTGACTCCTGGTACACCAGTTGCTTCAGGAACGACAGATGCTGATGGAAATGTCACTTTATCTTTACCTAAAAAACAAAATGGGAAAGATGCAGTCTACACGATCAAAGAAGAACCAAAAGACGGAGTGTCAGCTGCCGCAAACATGGTTTTAGCTTTCCCTGTATATGAGATGATCAAACAAGCAGATGGCTCTTATAAATACGGGACAGAAGAACTAGATACTATCCATCTCTACCCTAAAAATACAGTCGGTAATGATGGAACGTTGAAAGTTACAAAAATCGGTACTGCCGAAAACGAAGCACTAAATGGAGCAGAATTTATTATTTCTAAAGAAGAAGGAACACCAAGCGTCAAAAAATACATCCAAAGTGTCACAGATGGATTGTACACTTGGACAACGGATCAAACGAAAGCCAAACATTTCATTACTGGTCATTCTTATGATATCAGCAACAATGACTTTGCCGAGGCAACGATTGAAAAAGGTCAGTTGATCGTCAATCATTTAGAGGTTGGAAAATATAATTTAGAAGAAGTAAAAGCTCCTGATAATGCAGAAATGATTGATAATCAAACAATCACGCCTTTTGAGATCCTGGCAAATAGCCAAACACCAGTAGAAAAGACCATCAAAAATGATACGTCTAAAGTTGATAAAACAACACCTCAATTGAATGGAAAAGATGTCGCAATCGGTGAAAAAATTCAATATGAGATTTCTGTCAATATCCCATTAGGTATCGCTGATAAAGAAGGAACGCAAAACAAGTACACAACATTCAAACTTATCGATACTCATGACGCTGCTTTAACATTTGATAATGATTCTTCAGGAACGTATGTTTATGCCTTATATGATGGAAATAAAGAAATCGACCCAGTAAATTATTCTGTCACTGAGCAAACAAACGGATTCACGGTTTCAGTTGATCCGAATTATATTCCTTCATTAACTCCTGGTGGTACGCTGAAATTCGTTTACTATATGCATTTGAACGAAAAAGCAGATCCAACCAAAGGATTTTCTAACCAAGCAAATGTCGATAACGGGCATACAAATGATCAAACACCACCGTCAGTCGATGTCGTTACTGGGGGCAAACGATTTGTTAAAGTAGATGGTGACGTTACATCAGACCAAACACTTGCTGGAGCAGAATTCGTCGTTCGTGATCAAGATAGTGACACAGCGAAATATTTATCGATCGACCCATCCACAAAAGCCGTCAGCTGGGTATCGGCGAAAGAATCAGCAACGGTTTTTACAACCACAAGTAACGGTTTAATCGATGTGACAGGTCTAAAATATGGCACGTACTATCTGGAAGAAACGAAAGCACCAGAAAATTATGTTCCATTGGCAAACCGCATAGCATTTACTGTCGATGAACAATCTTACGCAACAGCAGGACAGTTGATTTCTCCTGAAAAAATACCAAATAAACACAAAGGTACACTTCCTTCAACAGGTGGTAAGGGAATCTATCTTTATATTGGTGCAGGTGTGATCCTTCTATTGATTGCTGGATTGTACTTTGCTAGACGCAAGCATAGTCAGATTTAATCTTTGTACATGAATTGGAAAGAGGAGCAGCGGATTACGCAAATGCTCCTTTTTCTTTTATTATCAAACAGTCATCACAAGGAGAACACAAATGAAACCAAAGAAAAGGAAACTTCTAGATCTGCTGATGCTTTTCTTGCTTCTCTCAGGAATAGGGATACTAGCTTATCCATTTGTTAGCGACGCGCTGAATAATTATCTGGATCAGCAGATCATCTCTCATTATCAGCAACAAGCGGTCAAAGAAAATGAAGCAGTCATGGCCAAAATCCAAAAAGACATGACAAAGAAAAACCAGCAATTAGCAAAAAAAGGAGGAAATCCCGGTGTTGATCCCTTTACTAAGAAAAAGGAACCAGTGAAAACAGACAAAACCTATTTTGAAAAACATACGATCGGCGTTCTGACGATTCCTGAAATCAATGTCCATTTACCGATTTTTGACGAAACAAATACCGTGCTGCTAGAAAAAGGCGCTTCGTTATTGGAAGGGACATCTTATCCTACTGGGGGAGAAAGTACGCATGCCGTTATTTCCAGTCATCGGGGACTGCCTCAAGCAAAGTTGTTCACTGACTTGCCAAAACTGACTTTAGGTGATTCTTTCTATATCGAGATCAACGGACAGACACTTGCTTATCAAGTCGATCAGATAAAGACGGTAGAACCAACTGATACAAAAGACCTGAGAATCGAAAAAGGGAAGGATTTCGTGACACTACTGACTTGTACACCTTATATGATCAACAGTCATCGCTTACTTGTCAGAGGGCATCGCGTTCCTTATCATGCAAAAAAAGTACAGAAAGAAGTACAGAAAGTATCTGAGAACAAACGTTTCTTCCTGTATGGATTGATAGCTATAAGTATACTGATTTTTCTGTTTCTTATTTATCTTTTTCGGCAAACATTTAAAATAAGAAACAGAAGGTAACTGTGTCTCTTTTCTATGATAGATGTATTCAAAGCAATGCGTAAACAAATAAACTGGCTGAAGTTTGAAAAAGAAAACTTCAGCCAGTCTATATTTATAACGATATCAAAGAAAGCTTGTCTCAATTTTTCCGATATTCTTTAAGAAGGCCTTTTTGCATCAATTCTTGTTTGTTTTTCAAATTGCGGATATTCTCTTCAAAATTTTGAGAATATATCACTGAGAATAACGTATTTAATACGTAATCGAAGGCAATTTGAGAGGAGAAAGTCGCTACTTTAGCAAAATCATATTCCTCCTGCGATATAACAAGACACATATCAGCCTGTTTGGCCATTTCTGAATGCTGATTTCCGGTAATCAATAATGTTGGAGCTCCTACATGCTTTAGATAGGTCATTATCCGTTCATAATGATGGATACGACCGCTGTAGCTAATAAAAACTGCGCAATCTTCGCTAGTCAAATTGGCTGCATTCCAAGAAGAATCGCTATATTCTTCGGCCAAGATCAAAAATTTATTCAACTTGACCATTTTATTCTGGAACTTCCTTGCCGTGATTTGGGAATCGCCTTTTGCAAAAAGAAAAATTCGCTGTGCGTTGTTCAATACTTTACTGATGTGATCCAAATCTTGATGCTCGATCTGCAATTGCGCTTTTTTTATTGACTGGATTGACAAATCTGCCATTTTCTTTGCAATTTGCTGTGTGTTATCTTCACTTGAAAAAGGAAAATTAGGATCGACCGTTTGATTAAACTGGGCAATCAATTGATGAACTTCCCGTCCTAGTTCGAAACGAAATTCTTTAAATCCGCTGAAGCCCATTTTTTTGCATAAACGAATGATAGCTGAATGGGAAGTATACGTAGCTTTTGCTAATTCTTCAATCGTCATGTAGACTGCGGCTTCGATATTCCTCCGAATATAATCAGCGATCCGTTTCTCTGTCGTGGTAAACAACTCTTGTTTGGTTAATTTTTCTTCAATAAGCATGATCTGACCTCCAAATTCTATCTTACTGATAAATGCTTGGTTCCGCCACTCTCTTTTTGATTTTTTACCTTACTTTGAACATAAATTTCACCAAACCAAATGATAACAAATGTTTTTCTGAACTTTTTTGCCAGAATGGCTATTATAGACACTTTCTATATTTTTCTAAGATATACTGAAAACAACAATAAAAGGAGGCACAAATCATGCTTACAATCGCTTATCTCGGCAATGGAAAGAGTACAAATCGCTATCATTTGCCATTTTCAAGAAAACTTACGGACAAAATCAATATCAAAAAAATTTTTTCCCCATCTAAACCAGTGTGGGAAACATTTGAAGACATCGAATATACCGATCAGCTGTCTGATCTTTGGAATGATCCTGAGATCCAATTAGTTGTCATTACTACGCCAAGTCAATTTCATTATGAATATGGAAAAATGGCACTCGAACATGGAAAGAATGTATTGGTAGAAAAACCTTTTGCAGAAACGTCAAAGGAAGCAGAAGAGTTATTTGCATTAGCAAAAGAAAAAGGGCTATTTATCCAATGTTACCAAAACAGACGGTTCGATTCTGACTTCTTGACAGTCCAAAAAGTAATCGAAAGCGGAAAATTAGGGGATATTTTAGAAGTAGAAATGCATTACGATTATTTCAGACCGGAAGTACCAGAAAATACGCATGAATTTTCTACTGCAAACAGCTATTTATATGGACATGCTTGTCATACAGTAGACCAAGTTCTTTCTTATTTCGGCGAACCAGATGATATCCGTTATGATGTTCGTCAACTATTAGGGAAAGGACGAATGAATGATTACTTCGATTTGGACTTTTTCTACGGAAACATGAAAATTTCGATAAAATCCAGCTATTTCCGTATCAAAGAACGTCCAAGTTTCGTCGTTTATGGAAAAAAAGGGATGTTCGTGAAACAAACGAAAGATCGGCAAGAAGAACATCTTAAAATGTTTTATATGCCTGATCATGAAGACTTTGGGATCGACTTGCCCGAACACTACGGTGTATTGACTTATATAGATGAACAAGGGGATTATCATGAAGAAAAAGTGATTTCCGAGGTCGGTGATTATAGTCGCGTCTACAAAGGCATTTACGAGACATTAGTCAATGGCGCTGAAAAAGTCATTAAAGATGAAGAAACAATCTTACAGATGAAAATTTTGGAAGAAGGAATCAAAGGCATTCAAGAATCAGAAAATAAAAGATGAAAACATGACATATTTGTAAGAATCGGGTTTGTTTTTGACGCACAAACTGTCTTATTGTACGATGAAAAAGTATAGAATTACTAGGAGGAACCAATATGACAAATTATGATGGTGAAAAACACAAACGATTAAGAGGTTCAATGGCCCCTAAAACGGAAGATGAAGTAGCTTTAGCAGGTACTAATTCTGGTGAAACAGAAGATAAAGAAGAATCATTAGCTGGTACAAACTCCGGTGAAACAGAAAACAAAGAAACAGCTTTATCCGGTTCAAATTCTGTAGAAGAAGAATCAGAGCCTAACGAACCTAATCACTTTGAAAAAGATATCGAAAAAGCGGTTGAAGAGGTCAAAGAAAAATTTGCAGAACTGACTTCAAAAAAGAAACACGATCATCATTAATTCATAAAAGCAGGGAGCCATTTGGTCACCTGCTTTTTTTATGTATCCCGATAGAGGTCGTTTGGTACAGTCGTAAAAAAATCTAACTGTAAGTTGTACCAAACAACCCTCGATTTAAAAGCGGTATCATACTAGAATACAAATAGGAGGTGAACAGCGCTGTGAACTACAAAATTAGTTATCTCCTGAAAACACCCAGAGAAATCAGTCTAGAAAGAGCAGCCGAGATCATCGAAGTAAATATAGACGAGGCAATTAACCAACTAACTCCCTTTGCCGAATATATGGATGAGACCCATATCCATCTGAAAAAATTTCGAGCGATCGACTGGGCAGAAAAATACGTGAATATCACTCGCTTTGAAGCGGTGTACACCGAACAAGAGCGTAGAGATCTTCTTTATTTGATGGTCTATTCGAATAGCATACCTATTTCTGTATTTCATTTTCAAGATTTTCTTCAGGTTTCTAAAGGAACAGTCCTATCGGATATCAAAAAAGTAAGAAAGGAATTAGAAGGGGAAGAATGTCAGCTGACATATACTAGAAAAGCAGGCTTTAGGCTACTGGGGGCAGAAGTAATATTGAGAAAGGAAGCAAAAAATCGCACCGCTCGTTTAATGCAATCGCTCGCTGGAAGATTTGGTCTCACGTATTTAACCGCAATGCTTTCTCTTGATTGTTATGCAAAAGCTAGAGATTTGTTAGATAACACAATCTCTCTATCAGATCTACGCTTTGCACCCAATCGAATGGATGAGTTAGCGTATTATTTAAGTTTGACCACTAATCGAATGGGGAAAATATCTGTAGAAAAGGTAAAAGATGCTGAACTTTTAGCTTCTCTTGCGATCAATGACATCAGCCGACAAATATTGACTGGCTTAGGCTATTCCGAACATCTAGAGTCAGAGATTCTATTTCTCTCTCTTTGCTTAGCCTCCATTGTTGAAGGAGATATCCAGGAGCCTGCACTTGATTTTTTGCTGGAATGTTCTTCAGAAGTCATCCATCGCATGGAATTCCTGATGGCCGTAGAATTTGATTCATTTCGTGAATTATTGATGAATGTCTTTTATCACTTGGTACCTGCCTATTTTCGTATCTCTTATTCTTTTTACTTGCCAAATGTGATGATTGATCAAATCAAACATCAATATGCTTCCATCTATGAAATGACAAGAAAAGCATTGCGTCCGTTAGAAAAACGGATAGGGAAGAGCATCCCTGAAGAAGAGGTTGGTTTTTTCACTATACTATTCGGCGGAGAAATAAGAAAAGTAGATGAAGAAGAAAGAAACAGAAAAATAAGAGCCGTGATCGTCTGTCCAAGTGGCATTAGCTCTTCATTGATCTTGAAAAGCGAACTTCAGCAATTATTCCCGATGATCCTTTTTACAGAGACCAATTCAGCTGATCGCTTGCACGAGGTTGATGAAACTTCTTACGATATCGTTTTTTCTACTGTGCCTCTCACGCTTACGAATAAGAAAAAGTCGCTGTATGTCCTACAACCAATCATGACTGACTTGGAAAAAAACCAGCTGATCAATCAAGTACAAAGAGATTGGCTGATACCAGGATTCTCCATGCCTTCTGCTCAAGAATTGCTAGCTGCGCTACTTCCATATATCGAATTAAAAGAAGGTGTAGATGAAGAAAAGCTCTATCAAGTCTTAAATCGTAAAATGAACAAACTTTTAGAAAAGAAGGAGGATCAACGTCCTATGCTATCTGAATTATTAACAGAAGAAATGATCCAATTATCCGATCAACCAAAAAACTGGCAAGAAGCAATCACACTTGCCGCACAACCACTATTATTAAAGAATAAAATAGAGGAGAGTTATATCAAAGCGATGATTGAACGTGTGGAGCAGTATGGTGCGTTTATCCACATCGGCGACCACATCGCACTGCCGCATGCTCGTCCGGAAGACGGTGTAAACGAAGTAGGGATGTCTTTGCTGAAACTTCAACAACCAGTTGATCTAATCGATGATCCTGCTCATCCCATCAGCTTATTTATCTGTTTAGCCGCTATCGATAACGAGGCACATCTTCGGGCGTTGGCAAATTTAACCAAGCTACTTTCTAATAAACAAAATCTTCAAGAACTATTACAAGCCTCAACAAAAGAAGAAATACTAGCAATCATAAAAAAGGGAGACGAATAACATGAAAATTTTTGCAGTGTGTCAAAGTGGATTAGGAACAAGTTTTATGGTAGAGATGAACATCAAACAAGCTCTTGCAGATCTTGGAGCAGATGTGGACGATTTCGAAGTAAGTCATACGGATGTTGGGAGTGTATCTAGCGATATGGCGGATTATTTCTTCATTGAACATTCTTTGAAAGATACACTTACTTCTATACCGGATGAAAAACTCGTGCCGTTGCAATCGATCATCGATAGTGATGAAGTAAAAGAAAAAGTAGGACAGATCTTGTCAAAAGAATAAAAATGATTCAAGGGAGGAAATATCAATGGATAAATTGTTGAATTTGTTTGTTTCAATCGTCAGTCAGCCCTCCATCCTCGTTTCTCTGATTGCACTGCTTGGGCTTGTTCTGCAAAAAAAGAAATTTTCAGAAGTGATCCAAGGAACCATCAAAACATTTGTCGGATTCTTAGTATTGATTGGCGGCGCTGGACTGATCAGTAATTCATTAACCCCTTTCGCTTCGATGTTCCAAACGGCTCTGCATACCCAAGGTGTAGTTCCAAGTAATGAAGCAGTAGTGGCGATTGCTTTACAACAATTCGGGACACCTACTGCCTTGATCATGCTAGTAGGGATGATCGTGAATATTCTACTTGCTCGATTCACAAGATATAAATTTATTTTTCTTACAGGTCAAGCGATGCTTTATGTTTCTTGTCTGACAGCAGTCATTTTAGTAAGCGCTGGATTTACTGCAAACGTGTGGATGATCTTATTAGGAGGGATTTTTGAAGGAACACTATTAACTATTACGCCCGCTCTTTGTCAACCATTCATGAAGAACATTACTGGGAACAACCAAGTTGCGCTGGGGCATACCGGCAATATCGGTTATGCGTCTAGCGGGTGGATCGGTAAGTTCTTTGGAAATAAAGACCGCTCTACAGAGGACATAAAGATTCCTAAAAGTTTCAGTTTTTTGCGAGATTCTACTGTATCGATCATGCTCTTGATGTCAATCGTATATGTCGCACTTGCCTTATTAGCAGGTCCTGGATTTGTTGAAAGAGAATTAAGCAATGGAGATAATGCTGTAATCTTTGCATTGATCCAAGCTGGAACATTTACAGCAGGGTTTGTTATCGTCCTTCAAGGGGTTCGGATGGTGTTGGCAGAAATCGTTCCAGCATTCCAAGGAATCGCTAAAAAGCTTGTACCTGATTCTAAACCAGCGTTAGATGTCCCTATCGTTTTTCCATATGCACCTAATGCTGTATTGATTGGCTTTTTTGTCAGCTTCTTTGTAGGAACGCTATCGATGTTTGCCATGATAGGCTTGCAGACTACAGTCATCATCCCTGGAGTAGTTGGCCATTTCTTTTGCGGAGCTGCTTCTGGTGTTTTCGGCAACTCGACTGGCGGTAGAAGAGGGGCGGTATTAGGTTCTGCTTTCAATAGCTTATTGATTAGTTGGTTGCCATTATTTATCCTTCCGGTATTAGGAGATCTTAAAATCGCTTCTTCTACATTTGCCGATACTGATTATCTAGTACCAGGACTTGTACTTGGGAAACTAGGAGAATACGGTCAAATGGCATTGACAGTCGGAATCATCGCTTTCTTTTTACTTGTCGTATTATCTAGCTTTCTTTTTGCCGGAAAAAGAACAAACATTGTTTCTAAAGAACAGAATTAAGCAAGCTTCAAAATAAAAACTGCTTGGACAATATCAGAAGACGATCGAATGTTTTCTGATAGGTCGCAAGCAGTTTTTTGTTTTATGCATTTATTTTTGAATGGCTTGTTAAGGCAAGTGGCTGTTTTGCTAGAAGAGGATAACTTTTACCATTCATTTTCACTGTTCCGCCTGTTCTATCAGAAGTAATCACGATCTTATCTTCTTTTTTTTCCAGCGAAATCATTCCATCTTTGATAGGTAGCGTACAATTCAGTGTTTCAAATGAATCTAGATTAGGTTGTATCATAAATTCCTCATAACCTGGCTTTGTTGGATACAAACCGATAAAATAGCGTCCTAAAAGATAGATTGGGCTTGCTCCCCATGCATGGCATAAGCTTTTTCCATAAGGATCTCCATACATACTGTACTTTTCATTTCCTGTTTGAGTAGGGTCGTATTCTTCCCAGAAAGTTACCGCATCATGTGATAACATCCCTCCCCAATAATCAAGAATCGTTTGGTAGACGATTTCCGTCTGTCCTAGTTTGCATAAGGCATCTTGTTCATAGAATTTAAAATAGGGGGTAGTGATCTGTGTGATCGAGTCATTCAACAAGACATTCTTTAAAATCGATTGCTGTTGTTCTTTGTTAGCAAAATCGAATAAAACAGCGAAAATATTCGCATGACGCGTCACATTTCTTCTCCCAGATTCATAGCAATCGATAAAAGCGCCAAGTTCTTCATCCCAAAAGTAGTCAAATAGGTTTTGTTTCAATACCTGATATTTTTCTTGATAGAGATCAGTAGGATAAATTTCAGCCTCTCCATATGTTTCAGCTAAGATATTTCCGCAAGTGATCATAGAGTGGTAGGCTTTCAGTAATAGGACTTGTTCTGCAGCAAGCGTTCCTTCTTTATCCATTTCAGACCAATCAATAAAGATCCAATCTTTTGCTCTTCCATAAATAAACCCTAATTCATTCGTTTGTTCCATCAAGTACCTCATCAATGATTGCATCTTAGGATAGACAATACGTAAAAATTCGCAGTCTTTCGTCATCATATAGTGGTTTTCGATGCCAATCAGCCATAAGATCGAATAGTCGACAATCGTATTCATATGTTGCTTGATTTCATTTTGTCCTCTTAATGCGAATATCGTTCGCTTATTGATTTCCTCGTCAAAGAAAAGATATTGATTGATCATAAATGATTGATACGCATCTCCAGACCAAATCCAGCGGTCTCGTTTGATACCGTCGATAAAAAACAAATCACTACATAACTTGAAAGTTTCTTCTGATACTAACCAGATCTGATTCAATAAAGAAGAATCGCTTAAAAAAGTAGCTTGTTTCGAAAGAGATAAAAATTCATGAAAAACTTGAAGTTGAACCATTCCAGTAGAAACCTCCGGTATAAACAAATAGCGAAAAGCGCGTTTACGAGCTTTCATTTTTCTTGTCATTCCAATTTGTTTATAGTAACAATACTCGATATCCATAGCTTCTACATCGGACTCTCCATAACATAGAGTGATGGATTCGATAGGATCGTCCAGAGATATTAGTTCTACACAGCCATTCACTGCTCGTCCAAAATCGAATAAGACTCCTCCATTAACCTCCGTTTCAGTAACTGGATGGACACATTCTTTTTGATAATAGATTTGATTTGGATCTTTAGCGATATCGACATAGAGTGGACTCCAGCCAGCTGGGTATTCTTCAATAAAGTTGCTTGCTGTCCAGCCGATATCTGATTTTATTTCATCTCCCTCGATAAACATCGCTGGTAGCCCAGATGTATGTCCAACGAAGATCCGGATTTTTACTTTACCAGCCGGACAAGTCAGCCATTTTCCACATGGATGCTTTTGCCCATTAATTTCTACGTACCCAACTCCTTGGATCGTCACTTTGAACATGGAAGGATGATCAAGAAAGTAATATCTCTTAAACTTGACATTCCGATGACAATCATCCATGTACCAGTACGCCGGCCAGTCGAAACCTCGTTCTTCTCGTTGGAAATTTTGTAGCAGTCCATGGCGGATCTCAAAGTCTCCAGGATACCAAAGCCATCTATTTTGTGATTTTTCATTTGTCATTTTGCGCGACCTCCATCAAAATTATTTTGTTGTCAATTGTTCTTTTATTTCTTCATCTACTCTTATCACTGTCTTTCTATTCGTCCTGTATACCACTAGAACGCTAACAAGCGCGCTAATCAACAGCAAGATACTGCCATTAACGAAAACAGCAAGTGTCTTACTTCCAAGAGAAACAAAAGAGAGAAAAAGCAAACCATATGGTGCAATGAAAGTGCCTAAATTAGCGCCAACTAGTAAGATCGAAGTATTGAAACTCTCCGCATGCTTAGGCGCTTGGATGCTCACTTGGTTGAATAAATAAGGAATGAATAACGAAAAAGAAATCCCAGTTAAAATCGCGCCAAATCCAATCACATACAGATTCATGGCACTGGCAATCAATACAAAGCCAATACCCATCAGTAGTAAAGAAAGAGTAAGCATATAACGATGTGCTTTTGCCTGAAGCCAGCCAAAACAAACTCCGGCGGCCATACTTGCCAACTGCATGATGGTCAAGATATTCGCTGCATTGGTTTCGTCTCCTAGAGAATAGGTCGTCAAGACTGTGGCTAATTTGATTGAGACAGCATTATATACCACGATGATCAGTAAGAGAAAAATACCATAATTAATCATTTTGGGATTTGTTTTGATTACTTGTCTTGCTGAAGCTGTGCCTTGTACTTGAATCTCAGTTGTTTCAGGTCTAGGAACAAACAAAACAAACAAGATTAAAATAGGCAAGCTGATGGCGTAGACTAAAAAAGTATATTGCCAGCCGAACTGTACTAGTTGTCCTGCAACAAATGTCATTAGAGCTGCACCAAATCCCTGAAATGCACTTTGAAAACCAATCATAGATGCACGTTCATCTCCGTGATAAAAGGCAGCAATCATGCTGACTGCCAAAGAATTGATCAATCCGAAGCCAATGCCTAGCCCAGCTCGTGAAGCTAAGACGATACTGTAACTTTGCGAGAAGAGGGGAGACACCACAAATCGATGCAATCACTAACCCGATGATCACAGTCTGTTTTTGTCCGATTCTCCTAGCAATAAAACTACTAAACAAAACGAAAATAGTGACCATAAAAGATGGAGCAGTCGTTAATAATTCAACAGCAGATAAAGAACGCGAGGCATAAGTAGCTGACATACTGGGAATCGCTGATGTGACCGCACCAGCAGAAGTCAAAATAAGAGAGACTGACAGTAGAGAAAATTTCATCATTTTTTTATTCATACACATATTCCTTTCACTTTTTTGTAAGCGCTTATCAAAAATATAGTATGAAGTAGCTCTTCACTCAATAGCGGAACCACAGGAAATTCATGTCCTAACCATAGAAAGTCTTTGTGAAAACCAAAATAGCTTTGCATATAATTGCAGTACAGCGTAAACTAATAAGCGAAAGAAACTGCTTACAAGAAGGAGGAAGTCAATTGGAACTAGCTGAATTAGACACTTTTTTGCGTAATGAAGAATCAATCGAAACTCTGCAGCGTGAACAAGGAAAGAATGTCAATGACTTAAACTTAGCTTATCATCTTCAGACACCACCAAAAATCCACCGAGGAGATTTATTTCAAAACGGAAATATTCATATCAGTAAACACCGTCGATATGCGGAAGTTCCTGAGCATACACATGATTTTGTTGAAATCAATTATATGTATAGCGGAAGATGTTCACAGGTCATCAATGGAGAAAGAGTGGATATGGAAGAAAGTGACGTGGTAATCATTGATAAAGAAGCTACTCAAAGAATTGAATACACAGGTCAAGAGGATATTTTAATCAACATCTTATTAAAGGAAGAGACCTTATCTACAGAAATATTGAACCATTTGGCAAGCACCAATAATCTGCTTTCTTCTTTTTTAATCAATGCGGCAAAAGAAAAGGGAGAACATACGCAATTCATTCATTTTCATGGCGGAAAAGCGAGTCGTTTGACGCATTTGATTGAAAATATGCTGTTGATTTATTTTGATACATACAGTCATAAAATCCGTTCACTAAACCTATATATATCACTACTACTAATCGAATTGACTCATTTATTAGAACAGCAAACCTTTTCGTCAGCAGATGGATACGCAGAAAACGAGATGCTTGGTATATTGGATTATATCGATAAGCATTTTACTTCTTGTACGTTAAAAGAAACAGCGGCTCATTTTGGCTACAATCCGGTCTACCTTAGTAATAAATTGAAAATGTATTTTGATGCTTCTTTTCAAGAATTGGTTCTACAAAAAAAATTTGACTTTGCATTGGAATTGATTCAAGAAACGAGTTTTTCGTTGGAAGAGATTGCTAATCGCATCGGATATAAACAAACCACTTCTTTATTCAAATTATTCAAAAAGTATTCAACATGTACACCCAATGAATGGAGAAACACCCGATAAGAAGAACAGTCTGACATGCAAAAAACAGGTAAGACTATTCAAAGTCTTAACCGCGTATTAACTAAACTCAATCAAGAGAAGAAGGAAAAAGTTGATGGCACCATATAGGAGATAAGTTGCTATAAATAGATGTTTTAGTAGTGGCTGTTTCCACTTTTGCCTTCTCTTCATTTGATAAATACTCACTAGTAAGCATACAGTGATGATAGATACGCTGATCTTTCTAACTTGGAAGATTAGCGTCCATAGATGGGAATCCATTGTTAATTGGACACGTGGCAGAAAAAAATAGAGGACACTCAAAAAGACATACTTTATCTAAGATGAACCATTGGACTTATTCTTCATAATATTCACTCATTTCAATAGGTTAGTCAGACAGATAGACTTTTGTTTGGTACATATCATAAGGTATATCCGATACTAGTGTACTCATTTCTTATCTTCCAATAAACATATAGAAGGAACAGTTTTTTCATAAACAAGAAAAAGCAGTTCCTTTTTTAAACTTCTTTTATTGTATCCTTTAGATAATGTGATTGAAGAAGGGAGGAGGAGATGAAAATGGTAAAGGCTTGGTTAAGTGGTTTAGCTGCTTACAGCGTTGTTGGACAAACTGATTTATTTTCTGCGTTCGCTATGTACTTGTCTAAGTATCGTTTTGTGTTATTAGGTGCTCTTTTTTTCGTGATTCTATTAACTGTTCTGTTGAGCAAAAAGATGTCCGCAAGTTCAAGTACGAAGAGTAACGCACCTGGTAATAAGGGTTTTCAGAAGCAGCAGCAATATAAAAACTATCGTAAGTGATGTTTTCTATCTCTTTAAAGAAATCAAAGGATGATACGGCAACTATTTACTATTTACAATGAGGTGAAGCATGGGAAATTTTGCATTTATCATAACTTTTTTAAGCGAATTTGCTGTCTTAGCACAAAATGAAGGAACTGGTATTTTTGCCACCTTCGTTGCTATGTATCTCATCCGATACGGATTGTCCCCGTTTTTTGCCGTCTATCTGTTCATTTTTATCGTCAAACAGTTCTATGAATATCTAAAAGGCACCAGTATACGAAAAAACAAACGCCGATTTAAAAGACAGTTAGCTGCATCCTATAAAATACAAAAGAAAACGATCCAAGAAAATTACGAAAAAGGATTGACTGATACGGACAAAGTAAAGAAAAACGTTTATAACAAAACAAAACTTTAGATGGGACAATGAGGGAGCAGAGCAAATGGATATAGGAATTTCAATCGTAAATGAAGGGATATTGATTTTAGGTGCGATTGGCTTTTTATTATGGTTAATTATTTTTGGCTTGGTTTTATTTTCAGTTCTAAAGCGTACAAGGAAAAAGTATAGCTTTGATGAAGGTGGAGCTAAAGTAGCTCCATTAGTGATAGCGTTAGTACTTTTAGTTGTGTTGGCAGGGTACATGGGTGTAATCGTTTATCAGTTATCTGTTGTACGTATTTAGGAATTCGTTTCCATCAAAAATTATAATAACAGCTATTATAATTAACATATTGATAAAATGAATAAACAAGACTATAATTTCCATGAAAGTAACAAATAGTTATGAAAAAGGAGCTGTTTATTCATGAAAAAAACAAGTCGTAAAGTAGTAATCGTCGGTACAGGTTTTGTTGGAACAAGTATCGCTTATGCAATGATCAACCAAGGAATCTCTAATGAATTAGTCTTGATCGATGTGAACCAAGAAAAAGCAGAAGGGGAAGCACTGGATCTTTTAGATGGTATGGCTTGGGGCGATGAAAACGTTGCTGTATGGTCAGGCGGTTATGAAGAATGTAAAGATTCAGATATCGTTGTTATCACAGCTGGTATCAACCAAAAACCTGGCCAATCTCGTTTAGATTTAGTTAAGACAAATGCGTCAATCATGCGCCAAATCGTCAAAGAAATCATGGGATCAGGATTCGACGGAATTATCGTTGTTGCTTCAAATCCAGTGGATATTTTGACATATATCGCTTGGAACGAGTCAGGCCTGCCAACATCACGTGTTATCGGTACTGGTACAACATTGGATACAACTCGTTTCCGTAAAGAAATCGCATTGAAATTAAAAGTAGACCCACGTAGCGTTCACGGCTATATCTTAGGTGAACATGGTGATTCAGAAGTTGCTGCATGGTCACATACAACTGTTGGTGGTAAACCAGTTTTTGAAATTGTAGAAAAAGATCATCGTATCGCAAAAGACGAATTAGATGTAATTGCTGATAAAGTTCGTAATGCTGCTTATGAGATCATTGATCGTAAAAAAGCAACTTATTATGGTATTGGTATGAGTACTGCACGTATCGTAAAAGCTATCTTGAATAACGAACAAGCTGTATTGCCTGTATCTGCTTACTTAACTGGTGAATACAACGAAAAAGATATCTTTACAGGTGTGCCATCAATCGTTGACGAAAATGGTGTTCGTGAAGTTGTTGAATTGTCCATCAACGAAGAAGAAAAAGCAATGTTCAGCAAATCAACAAGTGCTTTAAGAGAAGTATTGAACACTGTATTATAAGAAATAATGAGTAAGAACTAAAAAATCAAAACCTGCTTAACAGATATTTCAGCTGTTAAGCAGGTTTTTTATTGATATCTATAGGTAAGCAAATAAACGGAATGATTATAATCGATTCGGTCGAAAATGATCCATACGTATGAAATGTAATTTGCTGATTAAATAATCGAATCGATATCAATGACAACTAAAACTTAAGTAAATGATTTATCTATGTGATTAAAAATCCTTCAGTGATGGCAAACATAAATACAGTGAGTCGTAATCTGATTAACTGTATAAAGAAAATGGTTTTTATCATTTAATTAAACGCTGAAAAAGTAAGAAAAACTGCAAAATTTTTTTATAATTTTGCACAAGTAGATTTTGATGGAAAAATGACGATTTTTGATAAAAAACCGTTCGAGAGAGGCTTATTATTTTTTAAATCTACTTTGTATAATATATATTATGTAAACTAAAATATATAAAAAATCAATCCACTAGTTCTAAACCACTATTTCCTACTATTCACTCTTTTGTATTCCTTTTAAATCAATTATTTCAAAATTAATCCATATATTTATGAAAAAACTTTTTTGTATGAACAACCATACAAAAAATCAGCATATTTTTTAATGACATGCTGATCTAATTGAGAAATAAAGTTTTTAATTTGTTCATTTTATTGCGGTTTGTCGTAAATAATTGGTTATCTTGGACTTCAGTGAATCGAAATCCAACGAACTAGTGGTAATCATTATGATAAAATCAACAGCTTCTTGACGAGAAAAAGCAACTGAACAATTATTCAATTGAAGAAACAACAGCATGGCAACAAGAGCAGTTCGTTTATTACCATTATGAAAAGGATGTTTTTTAGCTAAATTAATTGCTAGAATTGCCGCTTTTTCATAGACTTCGGGATAGAGTTCTTGATTAAATACTGCTTGTGAAGGCTGTTTAACAGCCATATCTAATGCATTGGCATCTTTTACACCAATCATTTCGCCTGGTGAGTAACGTAAAATAACTTTTGCGTTGATTTTGATAATTTCTTTAGTCGAAAGATACCTCATAAATCAACCAAATCTTTTAACGCGTCTTCATATTGATTCATGATCGAATCAACTAATGAATCAATATCAGGTTCTTCTTGTGCTTTGATCATTCGTACAGAACCATCAGATTGAAAAACATAACTGATTGCGTCACCTGTCTGCACACCCATGAATTCTTTTACTTCTGGTGGGATAGTTGTTACATCGCTATTGCCGGATTTTCTAATTTTATACTTTTTCATTTTTTTCATATTTCGCCACCCTCTATACCATTCTATAGTAAGTACATTATATCTAAGTATATACATTTAATCAATGTATATACTATTGATTTGCTTTTTCTTACGAAAAAACGACAAAGAAAAAGTAAAAAAAGTTTGTGACATGACTTTTGTCACAAACTCTCGTATTCTTAACCAAAATATTGATGGAATACTTGCGTAATAACTGGTAGGAAATAAATAATGATCATAGCCCCTACCACCATCAATAATTGTTTACGCTGTTTCTTTCGCTTCAGCATGCTTGTCGTTTTATGAAAAAAATAAGTAGCGCTTTTAGCTCCTGCAGTCAAAGTCGATAAAATCAACGTTGGTGAATATGCTGTTTGATTGTGCGTCAATGACAACAACTTCGTCCCGTAATCAGGATACTTTAGAAATGCTTGGTACACAGCCACAATCGTGATTGCTCCCATAAGATAATTTAAAAATGAATGCACTTTTTTCAAATAAAAAAACTCCTTGCTATCTATATAAAATCAGCCTACCCCAACATTTTTGCTTGATTGACTGATATTTTTTGGTTTTATTGGTATTTATATTCTCACTTTTCGGAATAAATATTCTGCTATTTCATTGTTTTCATTTACTCTACTTCGTTTTCATTATTTTTTCTTGATGTTTCTTTGTTTCCATCAACTGCTTTTGTTCCGCTGTTTTCGATCCATGGAAAAGAAAAACCGATCGTCATATCTTCTTTTAATACTAAAACTGCATCGAATTTCCCTTTTTTACCAGTAAAACCTTTGACAACTTTACTTGTCTTTCCTTTTGAAAGCAAATCTCTGAGATTTGTTTTAGTCAGCTTCTTTTTAGCTACTGTTGGCCACAATTTGAAGTCACATTCTGGGTTCAAGCATGTAGCGATTTTAGGATAAAGCATGACTATCCCTTTTTTACATTTTGGACATCTTCCTAATTGATCGTTTTTCTTCTCCATCGCTTTTATCTGGCGTGTTCCGCTGATCTCATCTGAGAAATCTACCTTATCGATTTGATTAGGTACTTCTGCCAATAAATGTAAGATGAATTTTTTGATGTTTTCTAAAAAAACAGATGGCGTCCCTTCTTGGTTACCAATTTTTCTCAAGTATCCTTCCCAGCGTGCAGTCATTTCTGCACTTGTCAGCAATGGTTCATTAGCTACTGCCTTACAAAGAGTGATTCCTTTTGGCGTAACGATTATTTCGTTTTTATTGACTTCGATGTAATGTTTCTGCTTAAGATTTTCAATGATATTGGCCCGCGTAGCTTCGGTCCCTATTCCTTCTACTTCTTTGAGGATTTCTTGCGCTTCATCATTATCCAGCGTTTTTCCCGCAGTTTTCATTGCTGTGATTAAGGTTCCTTCGGTATAGGGTTTCGGAGGTTGTGTTTCTTTCTCCATACTTTTCAGCTCTACTTCTGCTTCTTCATTTTCTACGATAGGAGGAAGAGTCTGAGCTTCTTTCTTTTTTGACTTGATGCGCAAGATTTCCTGCCACCCTTGTTGTAATGGGATCTTTCCGATACTTTTTAGCTTTAATTGCTGTACACCGGTCATTACAGTCGTCTCTTCATAAATATAATCTGCGGCAAACATAGCCACAGTGGTACGTAAGACTTGCAAATAGATTGCTTGCTGTAATTTAGATAGCTTCGCAAAGCGTGCAGGAGTCGGAATCGTCTTTGTCGGAATGATTGCGTGATGTTCTTGAACTTTTTTCGCATCGACATACCGTTTCTTTGCTCTGATCTCAGTTGTCTGTACTTCTTCTATTCCTAAAAACTTTTTATAGTTTTGCAGATGTTTAACCAGATACTGATGCTCGTTTTCTGTGATGTAAAAGGAATCCGTTCTTGGATAGCTTAGAAATTTGCTTTCATACAATCCTTGAGCAGCATCAAGTGTGGCTTTAGCACTTGCTTTCATTAGCTGATTCATCTTTGTCTGCAAACTAGATAGCGAAAATAAACGTGGGCTATGCAACCTCTTTTCCTTTTTCGTAACTTCAAGAATCCTTCCGTTTTGCTTACCTAAATGTGCTCCGAATTTCTCTATTTCCTTCGTTAACTCTTCTTGTGTTTTAAATGCTTTTTTTGGTACGATTTTTCCTGAAAACTGTCCTTTGTTTGTCGTAATTAAACCTTCTCCTTCAAAGTACGTTTCTTTTTTGAAGTGTTTGATTTCTTCTTGCAGCTGATAAATCATGTAGAGTGTCGGCGTTTGTACACGACCAAGAGAAAAACTGCCATCAATCCCTTTTCGTTGAAGCAGTAAGCTATATAATGGGCTTCCGTTCATTCCAATCAGCCAATCAGCATTCTGCCTTGCTTGCGCTTCTTTATATTTTGGAAAATAGTTCTTTCCAGGTTGGAGATTCTTAAAACCTTCATATATTGCTTCTTTTTCAAGAGAATTGATCCATAAACGTAAATAGTTCTTTTCCTTAGAAAATGCGTTTGCTTGTCGAATAATCGACCACGCGATGGCTTCACCTTCTCGATCACCATCTGTTGCAATAATAATGGTATCGGCTGACTGTAACTCTCGCTTTACGATCGAAAATTGCGCACGTTTGTCCCTTGGAACTTCGTAACGGAAGGTTTCTGGGAAAATAGGCAAATTTTCTAACGACCATTTTGCCCAACGCTCTTCATAAGCTCCTGGAGCAACCATATCTACCAAATGTCCAAAACCATAAGTGATGGTTACTTCACCAGCAAACAATGGATCGCTGATTTCATAATACCCTTCATGCCGCTTTCGCTGTTGGAAGGTTTCGGCATAGGCTTTTGCTTGTGAAGGTTTTTCAGCTAGTATCACCGTCTTCATCTTCTGACCTCCGTTACTTGATTTTTTGCGGACTTCTCTATTATGGAACATATTTTCGCATCTGGCAATAAAAAAAAGATACCGTATAGTCGAAACAGGCACAAAAAACATCAAGCAAACAAACGATGTTCCGTTTGCTGCTTGATGTTTCTAGAAAATATTCATCTTTAGCTGTCACTCTTGGTTAATCTGCCAGTTGATGCCAAATCGATCAGTTACCATCCCATACAATTGAGCCCACGGAACACTATCCAGCGGCATCTCAATCTTACCACCCTCAGCTAAGCTTTCAAATAGACGCTTCGTTTCTTCTTCATTTCTTGTTTGGATGACTAAAGAAACATTATTTCCAACAATCAATTCAGGACCGATTCCTTCTGGCGTATCTGCAAACATAACTAATGTATCATAAATGTTCAACCGTGCATTCGTGATTAGATTTTTTGCTTCTTCTGGCAAGTTCATTTGTTCTATTCCAGGCATTTCACCGTATGTGGTGATACCTGATGCTTCAGTCTCAAAAACTTTTTCATAAAAAGCGATGGCTTCACGAGACTCATTTTTGAAGTTCAGATAGATATCCAATGAAAACAGCTCCTTTCTTGGTTATAATCTACCATAAGAAAGCGTTTTTTACGAGTGAATCGTTTGATTGATTCATGACAAAAGCCTTGTCTTCTTGATCTTTTTTATGATCATTTATTCAAAAAATCTGTAATAGCAGCTTGATTCATTTGATTATCAATTTCAAGAATACTGCCAGCATAATCACTTTGCCCATAATTCCACGAACCGTCTACTGGCACACTTATTCGATCAATGCCACCAGCTCCTCGTGCAATCGAAAAGAGATTTTTCGTCAAGAACCAAGCAGTGACATCTGTGGATGTATACCCTAAAGCTTTACCAGCTGCATAAGGTGCACGGATCAGATTCAATGGATTCTTCAATTGGCTGAAAATAGCGTTCATTACTTGCTGTTGGCGTCTGACACGGCCAAAGTCTCCTTCTTCATCCATTCGGAAACGTGCATATTGCAAAAGAACATGTCCATCCATCTTCTGGACCCCTTTTTTAATATCTACACCATCCAGATTCAGATCTTTTTCTGCATCGATCTTCACTCCGTTCATGAACAAGGCATCGATCACTTTTTCAAACGACTTGAAATCGACTTTCGCATAGTATTGACAATTGATTCCAAAATTTTCTACTAAAGTCTGACGCACTAAATCGGCTCCTCCGTATGCATAAGCTGAATTGATCTTATTTTGTCCTACCCCTGGGATCGTAACGAAGCTGTCGCGCATAAAAGAAATCAGTTTCGGCTTATGGGAAGGACCATCCAACTGTAAGACCATGATCGTATCGGCTCGCCCGGCATCTTCTCCGCGTGTATCACTCCCAAGGATCAAAATATTATGCGCACCATTCGTCGCTTTTTGCCCATGAAAGGTTTCTGAAGTCGCTGCCTCTAAGCTTGTGTCATGTTCAGCTACATATTTACCAATAAAAAATGAGATACCTGAATAAAGGATCAAAACAAGCAAAATCGATAGAATGATTTTTTTCCACGATCGCTTTCTTCGAGGTTTCAACGGTTTGTTCTTCTTTTGCCGATTGAAAAATTTTTTATTTTTTTGTTGTTCTTCTGCTCTTGGTACATCTCTATATATCTGTTGTTCGTGTTGGTTCAAATCTTCAAATGAATGCTGCTCTCTTTCATAAATACGGGTAGCATCTTCCTCATTTTCCACACGCGTTCGTTTTCGTTCTCTTCTAGCAAAAATACTCCCCGTATCCCGCTTCAGAGGTTTCGCCTTCTTATGGATGTCCTTATAGCGATCCATCCGACTCATTGTGGTTCCTCCTCGTTTCTTACTGATAAATAAAGGATACGATAACCAATCGACAAAAGCCTATCATTTTTTGATAATTTAATAAAAAATAACGAAATAAATGCTTCGATACATAAAGAATTACTTTTCTTGAGACCGTTTATGCGAGAATAAAAAATCTTTATCTATTATCCTTTTTTAATCAAACAGCTTTTCAATCACATGGATCGGCATCTTTTCCTTTGTCCATAATTCAAATGCGATTGCTCCTTGGTAGATCAACATGCCAAGTCCATTGTATCCTTTTGCTCCTACTTTTTTTGCTTCTTTTAATAAACGTGTTTCTCTAGGTGCATAAATCAAATCAAAAACCGCTAGATTCTCATGCATCATGCTTATATCTAAGAGCGGTGACTGATCGATTTTCTTGCCCATCCCGATATCTGTTGCATTGACTAGAAGGCAGCTTTCTTTCAAGTCTTTTCTTAATTGATCTGTATCGGCAAAATTACGAACTTTTATCTCACAAGAAGTTCGATAGCTGAGTTGTTCGAATGTTTCTTTTACTTGAGCGAATGTTTGGTTGTTTCGTTTATAAACTACGATTTCCTTAGCGCCGTCTAACGCCGCTTGAACAGTGACTGCCTTTGCTGCACCTCCAGCGCCCAGTAGAGTCATTTTTTTCTTTTTGACCGAAATCCCAGCTTCTTGCACAGATTGCATGAAGCCCGCACCATCAGTATTATAGCCAATCAAACGACCCTTTTCGTGCACGATCGTATTTACTGCTCCGATCAATTGTGCTTCCTGGCTTACCTCATCCAGATAAGGAATAACCGCTGTTTTATTCGGCATTGAAAGGTTTACACCTAACATATCAAAAGTTCGAATACTTTCGACTGCTTGCTTTAAATTCATTGGGTTTACTTTGAAAGCTAAATATACCGCATCGATGTTGTTTGCTTCAAAAGCAGTATTGTGCATCAATGGAGATAAACTGTGAGAAGCCGGATCAGCAAAGAGCCCAGCTAATTTGGTTTTTCCAGAAATCATCTTATTCCTCCTTTGTTCTTGCTTCAATAAAAAAAGCCACTTAGCGTTTGATACGAAAAAGTACGAAACGTCTAGGTGGAAAGTAGCAAATTCTTTTCTCATCGTTTACTTGTCAGAGCAAAGAATATTCTATTTAATTGTTAAAATCATTGACTACGTGATCCTACAAAACACCCAAATATGTTCAATTGCTTATTGTTTTAAGTATAGGATGAATCAAAGGAAGATGTCAATGAGTTTTCAAGTTCTTCTACTGAAAGGGATTTTTCTGTCGAGATCAATCCACTACTTCTTCAAAGAATTGCAAAAGGTCGCCCATTGTCAAATGTTGCTTTTCTTTTTCAGAAAGATCCTGAACGATTTTTCCTTTTTGGAGTACGATCAGACGATTTCCGTATTTCAAGGCGTCTTCCATTCGATGCGTGATCATGAGACAAGTCAATTTTTGTTCATTGATCCGCTGATTTGTTAACTGCATTAATGCTTTAGCTGTTTTAGGATCTAAAGCGGCAGTATGTTCATCTAATAACAGTAGTTCAGGAGCCGTGATCGTCGCCATCAGCAAACTTAATGCTTGCCGTTGACCGCCAGATAATTCCCCTGCTGGAGTATCCAAATGTTGTTCTAGGCCATTACCGACTTCTTGACATAGTCTGAAAAAATCTTCTTTTTGATTTTTCAAGTTACGTAAACGGAATTTCCGCTTTTGTCCTCTTTTTTGTGCAAGCAGCAGATTTTCTGCTACAGTCATTCGGGGAGCCGTTCCCATCTTAGGGTCTTGGAAAACCCGAGAAAGAAATCGTGCTCTTTTTTCTTCTGAATCTTTTGTGATCAGCTGATCTTTAAAAGAGATCGATCCTTGACTGAGTTGAAGCGTACCAGCAATCGTATTGAACAATGTGCTTTTTCCAGCACCATTCCCTCCAAGGACAGTGATGAAGTCCCCTTCTCTGATTGTAAGGTTGATTTCATCCAATAGCACTTTCTCTTCATTCATTCCATTGTTTACGACTTTTCTGCCGTTTTTGATTGTCAATATATCTGTCATTACTAGGCCTCCTTCTCAAAACCCGTTTTTAAGTTCAGTGCTTTCTTCAATTGCGGGATCATCAGACAAATAGCTAAGATGATAGCGGAGAACAACTTCAGATAAGTCGTGTCAAACCCTAGTTTGATTACTACTAAGATCAATAGCTGATAAATGATACTGCCGACAACAATAGCAATCAATCTTTCTGCTAGCGTCAATTCTTGGAAAATCACTTCACCGATGATGATGGAAGCAAGACCGATGACGATCACGCCAATCCCTTTATTTACATCTGCATATCCGTCATTCTGGGCAATCAGCGCACCGGATAACGCAATGACACCGTTAGACAAAGTCAAACCTAAAATTTTCATACGATCGGTTTTTATCCCTAACGACCGAGCCATCGTTTCGTTGTCTCCTGTCGCAATATAGCCTTGACCTAAATCTGTATTGAAGAAGAATAGCAGTACAGCAATCAAGATGCCCAAAGAGATGAAGCCAAGAAGGACTGTGTCAAAGTAATCCGGTAACCCAAAGCGATGGAAGCTGTCTTGTAGAATCGGATGATTCAATAAAGAAAGATTTGGTGTTCGCATCACAAACAAAATAACTGAGTTCAATCCTGACATCACTAAAATCCCTGCTAGAATAACCGGTATCTTTCCTTTTGTATAAAGTAACCCTGTAATGAGTCCTGCTACCATACCAGCGCCTACGCCCAATAACGTAGCTAAAATCGGCGCTACCCCATGAGTAATAGCTGTCACACAGACAGCAGCACCTAATGGGAAGGACCCTTCTGTCGTCATATCAGGAAAATCTAAGATCCGATAGGTCATGAAAATCCCTAATCCTAATATTGCCCAAAGCATGCCCTGTGAAATAGCTGATACGATCATTTGTCATCCTCCTTAGATGTTTCTTGTTGCGAGTCATCTGTAATGATTTTGGCTTTTTCTTTCATCGTTTGGGGAATCGTGATTCCTAAGCGATCAGCCTGAGATTGATTGATCACTGTATCCCCTTGATCAAACGTATAAACAGGCGTCGTTTCCGGTTTTTCTTTTCCGCTCGCAAGTTCTGCCGCCATCTTACCGCTTTGAAGCCCTAATTGATATTGATTGATCCCGATTGTTGCTAGTCCGCCTTGTTCTACCATTGTATCAACAGAAGGAATGACGGGGATATTTGCTTTATTCGCTTCTTTCACCACTGTCTGCATAGCATTGGCAATCGTATTGTCTAATGGAACATAGATAAAATCGACTTGTCGGCTCATCACTTGAACCGTTTGTGCAATCTCATTAGTGGAAGGCACCGCATATTTTACTGCTTCTAACCCTTCTTTTTTTGCAGCTTCTTCCGCTTGTGCTACTTGGTACTTTGAATTATCTTCCGAAGAAGCATACAAGATTCCGGCTTTTTTTGCATTTGGCAGCAAATCAGAAGCAAGCTTGATTTGTGAAGCAACAGGCGGCTGATCAGAAACACCTGTCACATTTCCACCAGGTTTCTCTAAAGAAGCAACTAATCCAGCCCCCACAGGATCCGTTACAGCACCTAATACAACGGGGATGGACGAAGTCGTGTTTGCTAATGATTGAGCAGCAGGCGTTGCGATTCCGATCAAAACATCAGGATCGGATTGTACTAGTTGTTGACTCATTGTGGCTAGCTTGCTCTGATCGGCTTGTCCATTTTGAAATTTGATTTCAAGATTTTCTCCTTCTTTTAATCCTTCTTCTTTCAGGCCATCTTTGATCCCTCGATAAATCTCATCTAATGCCGGATGGCTCACATATTGCAATACCCCGACAACTGTTGTTTTTTTTGTCTGGTTCGTCGAAGTACTTTCTTTTTCGCCTGAGGCTTTTCCATAAATAAATGCGCCTGCTAAATAAACTAAAATAATTACTACAACTGTTATTAAACGTTTGTTTTTCATTTTTTTCCTCCTGCAAAGTCAATCTTTTTATTTATTATAATCAGGCAAGTATCCAGTCTACAAAAAAAGACAATGGCCAAAACGGTCATTGTCTTTACACAAAAAACCGCATAGATAGGATCTATGCGGCAGTCAATGTTCATGTCTAGCATAGATACAAGCTTTAGAAATGCACTCTAAAAAGTTGTATCTATGGGAAAGTTTCACCATTAATACAACTTATCTACGCCAGCTGCGCCAATTTTTTTTGTTCTCTGCTGAAATACGTTTTGATAAGTTCATTACAGGTCACCCTTTCCTTAAGAATTGATTTAAGTCTAATCGAATTTTTGAATTTCGTCAACTATATTTTTCATTTTTTTCATTTGTTATTTTGAAGATCAAACATCACTTGTTCTGATAATTAAAAATAGCACTATATAGAGCCACCATTTCATCACGCTAACGACTCAATTAGCAGTCTCGGCATTTGGGGAAGCTGTTCCTGTTCTATCCATTTCTTCTTCTAATTGTTTGATATTGGCTAACGGTAGTCGATTCAGCTCAGGGATCAACTCCTTATCAAAATCAGTTATTCCTCCCTTACCCGCAGTTATCCGATTTGCTTCTTTTCCTCCATCAAAGAAAATAAATGTCACTTCATCCGTTCGTATGTTATATTTTTGTTCCAGTTCATGTACATCATAAACGATCGGATAATAAAAGATCGGTCGATTCAATTCTTCCATAAGCTCAGGATCATTAAAGACATCCAGCACATCCTGATAGGTTTTCCCGTTCGGTTTGCTGAACATCACCGATATCGCTCGGCTTTGTTTGATTTTCTGATCCGCTTGGCTGTAAGCAAAAGGTTTTAATTTACTGGTTGGTATGGATGAATAAACGAGACTATTTACTTGCTCTTCTCGGATTTTTTCCGGCAACAAAAACATCGCAATTGTTAGCAGCAATGATAAGATGAGCAGAAACACAAGACGTCGAAAATACTTACTTGGATTTTCTGCGAATGACACTGAGAAATGATCATTCATTTCTTGTACTCTCGATTTAACTGCTTCCCAAATAACAAACACCTTCTTTTCTACTTTTTCTCCTATTTTTTATTATACCTAAAAATTTGGATTTCAACGATAGAAACACTGTTTTTTATGTAATTAGTCCAAGTTTTTTCTAGACTTTTGCTTCACTATTCGGACAAATTGGTTTTTCTTCTTTTTTTCGTTATAATGAACATACTTATGAAAAGAAATGAGGAATGAGCCATGTCCTTTGATGGTGTATTTACCCATGCGATGGTCAACGAATTGCGTGAAACGTTACTATCTGGTCGGATCTCGAAAATCCATCAGCCTTATGAAAATGAAATCGTGCTGGTGATTCGTTCACGCGGCAAAAACCATCGATTATTATTATCTGCGCACCCTAGTTATGCTCGTGTACAGATTACCCAAATCGATTATCAGAATCCTGATAATCCGCCTAACTTCGTGATGATGCTTCGAAAGTATTTGGATGGTGCTATTTTAGAAAACATCGAACAAATCGAAAACGATCGAGTGATCCATTTTCACTTTGCTAAGCGCAACGAGTTGGGCGATCTACAGAATATCATATTGATCGTTGAATTAATGGGACGTCATAGCACGATCGTCTTAGTTAATCAAGAAACTGGGAAAATATTGGACGCGATCAAACACATCGGAAGCTCTCAAAACACTTATCGTTCTTTGCTTCCCGGCGTAGAATACATTGCTCCGCCAAAACAAGAGGTCTTGAATCCATTTAGCTCCGATAAAGAAAAAATCTTTCAGCGACTTTCTCAAACTGAACTAGAACCAAAAGCAATCCAACATCAGTTTCAGGGAATCGGTTTCGATACTGCTCAAGAGCTGACCAAGAGATTGCTTGAACGTCCTAATGAAAAAATGGTTGTTTGGGAAGAATTTTTCTCGTCGATCATCAATCACCCTATTCCTACTTTTTACGAAACGACAAATAAAGATTTTTTTACGCCGATTGTTTATCAGGTATTTTCCGAACAAGCATCTGCTGTGACAACTTATCCAACACTCAGTCAATTATTAGATAGCTATTATCACGAAAAAGCGGAGAAAGATTGGGCAAAACAACAAGGCGGAGAACTGATCCGAAAAATCGAAAATGAACTAAAACGAAATAAAAATAAATTGAAAAAACGTGAACAAACACTCAAAGAATCCGAAAACGCTGAGAATTACCGTAGAGATGGCGAACTACTTACTACCTTTCTGACACAAGTACCACGTGGCGCAAAAGAAGTTGTTTTACCTAATTATTATGAAGAAGATCGGCCAATCAAAATAGCATTAGATCCGGCGCTGACGCCAAATCAAAATGCACAGAAATATTTCCATCGATACCAAAAGCTGAAGAACGCCGTTAAGTTGATCGGCGAACAAATCCAAGAAGCCAAAGATGAAATCCAATATCTTGAATCTGTCTTATCTCAACTGGAAATTGCCGGTCCGATGGATATCGAAGCAATCAAAGAAGAATTGACTGCTGAGGGCTATTTGAAAAAGAAGACACAGAAAAAACAAAAGAAAAAGAAACCATCTCAGCCTGATCAATACTTTTCTTCTGACGGAACGCTCATTCTTGTCGGTAAAAACAATCTTCAAAATGACCAGCTGACAATGAAAACAGCTAAGAAAACCGACTATTGGCTTCATGCAAAAAATATCCCTGGTTCGCACGTCATCATCAAAAGTGATCAGCCTTCAGATGAAACAATTACCGAAGCTGCCGAGTTAGCTGCCTATTTTTCAAAATACCGATACTCTGCCCAAGTACCAGTTGATCTTGTACAAGTGAAGCATATCCGCAAGCCAAATGGTGCCAAACCTGGTTACGTCATTTATGAAAATCAGAAAACAGTCATCGTGACACCAGAAGAAGAGAAAATTACAGCTATGAAACAAAACGGGTAATGAATGTATTTTCTTAGAATCATATTTTCGTACTTTTTCATAAAAGCAATCAGTTATAGATTGCTTTCTATAAAAAGAGGGGTTGTGACAAAATTCGTGTCACAACCCCTTATTTCGAATAAACTGTTTTGTTTGGCTGTTCTTTCTACTTAATATCAGTCAGATGTTCCGTCTACTTTTCTTAATTCTGTTGGTCCAGTAACCGAGTAAGCTCTTTGATAAATCTTTGAGCGATTTCACTGAGTGGGCGCTTTGCCGAATAAATGATATAAAATTCATTTAGTTCGCCTTCTGCTAAAGGGATTAACCGCAAGTGCTCACGAATTCCTCCAATCACAATACCAGACCCTGAAGCGTACGCATCAGTTTCAAGAACGATATTCATCAAAGTCCCTCGATCACTGGTATAGACCACTGTTTCTTGATCAGGAATCTCGATAAGGTCTTCATAAAAATACGGAAAATTATTTCCATCCTGTGTAAAACGAACTTGAGGATAAGATAACAATTCTTCTTTTGTGATCTCTGCGTGTGTAGCTAGCGGATGTCCATGCCTTAAAAAAATGTGTGTTTTAAATTTTCCAATGCTGCGGCCACTTAGTTCTCCTTGTTGCAAATATCTTCTGATACCAGCTTGATTATGCTCGTTCATATAAATAATGCCGATTTCACTATGCTGCTCTTTGACTTCTTCGATCACTCTCGCCGTCGTCGTCTCCATGATCCGAAATTGTTTGATTTCATCTTTGAATTCCTCGAGTAGCTGTGCGGTCAAAGGACCTAAGAAATCATAATGCTGGGCAGCGATTGAAAAATTGTCTCTCTTTTCACTCGTTAGATAGTGACTTTCTAATGTATCAAGCTGAACCAAGATTTTTTCGGCACGATTTAAGAAGTCTTGTCCTTCTTCTGTTAAATATGCACCTCGATTCGTTCGAGTAAACAGCGTAATTCCTAACTCAGTCTCTAATTCTTTGATACCAGCTGAAAGACTTGGCTGCGAAACAAACATTTTCTTTGCTGCTTCTCTGAAACTACCATTGTTTGCCACAGCGACCACATATTTCATTTGTTGAATATTCATTCCTCAAACTCCTCGAAATAATAAATTTCTCTTCCATTCAAGGGTTGAATTGGTCGGTTGTTCGGCTGTGCATACTGCCCTTTGAAGGGTAGAAGAAACTCTTGGTTCAATTTTCCTACATGATCCATCACAAACCATTGGATTGGCCCGCTGGTAGGTGGAGTTGTCAATGAACCTACATAATGAAAATGGCTTTTTTTCTCTGGAAAGAAGACATCCGGATTTACCCAGTGTTCATGTTTTTCTAAATTCCATCTCTCTCCGTTTTCTTGATCATAAAACCAACCTTCCTGTTCCATTAACTGATACATGACTCCCACGACAAGATTCTCTTTTTTGCTGTTCATATGAACAAAATGAAATTCAATATCTTCCTGGTTCCCGTCGATGATATGTTCAGATGGTAAGTGGAAATGAATATCTGTCAAATAATAGCGTTCTTTCTTGAACTCTACATAACTGAGTTGATCAAAAGGTACTAAATGAATCGTATTTTTGAATTCCTTGTCAGTAAAGCGTTGCTTTTGATAATGAAACGAAAGTGTATCTCCTTTCATTTTTATTTCTTCACCTTTTGTTAAATGAATAGGTGACTGCAACGGAAATTCTGCACCTCTCGCAAACCAATCACATAAATTCGCCCAATTTTCCGGACCTCTGTCTCCAGAATAGCCCCATTCGACATCCATATTCTTTTTCAACTATACTTCCCCCTGCATCTCATATCGTTTTTATTTTTCTTCTTTCTTTACAATCGTTGAGACGGTTTCTAAAAACGCCTCTTTTCCATAAAATTCCTGGTTCAATAGTTCCGGAAATATTTCTTTAAAGAAATACTGAACAGAAGGCCGATGTTCAAAGCTTTTGATAGTAGTCACTGCCTCAATGAACATCTCCTTGTAAACTTTTTCTGGATTATTTTTGATGATTTCATCAAAAGACTCATAAAGAAGGTCAACCTTATCTGAAATGGCTAATAGTTCTCCTTCTACGGTTTCATCTTTTCCTTCGAACAACCGACGGCGATAAACTTCTTGGAACTCAGCTGGAATCTCTTGGTTGATGAATTCGTCCGTCATCTTTTCTTCAACTGTTTGCAGCATCCCTCTTAATTCTTTGCTTGCATATTTCACTGGTGTTTTGATATCACCAATAAAACGTTCTGTGTAGTCATGATTCAGTGATTTTTCATAGAGCAGTTTCCAATCGATTGGCTGCCCATTTGCTTCTTCAATATCTCCCAGAACTTGCGCAATGGACGCGACACGATACGAATGTGCTGCAACTGTATGCTCCGTATATTTAAAAAAACCAGGTGCCCTTGTGATCGTCTCTAAATTGTTCAATCCTAAAATAAATTCATTCAATCCCATAAAAGTTACCTCCCTTTGAGATTTCTTTTTCCGAATATCATATCATTAAATAACTGACATTCGCAACATTTCCGCTCTTTTCCATTTTCGCAACAGCTCGCTTACCAAAAAATAGAGAAAATCTCGATAGAATAGAGTGCAGAGAAGAGATTATTCTCTTCTCTCTGCTAACCAGTCTTAGCAAAATAAATTTTGCAAAAATCAAAAACTGATTACGATAGAAATTTCTTTTCATACCTGATGAAAAGATGCTTCCCGCAATCAGTTTTTGGATTGTTTTTATATCGATTGATAGCCATTTTTTCTCACAATCAATTAATTATATGCTTAAGATTCTTGTTCAAAAATTTCACGAAATTTCGGAGCATTTAAATCTTTTTCGGAGAGTTGAATCAATCTATATCGTAAGTTTCGATTATTTGGATGATATCATTCAACTCATCAATCACGATATCTGCTTGTGCCTGATCAAGGGGCAGATCTTGCTTTAATGCAATCGTATATAAATTAGCTGCTTTTGCTGATGCAATACCAACAGGAGAATCTTCTACTGCGATGCAATGTCTACCATCCAATGCATTTACTGCGATTTGATAAATTTCTGGATGTGGTTTGCTTTTAGATAGCTTTTCCCCTGAAATGACAAAATCGAAGTATGGTGCTAAAGCATTCTGTGTCAGCATTTTGTCGATTTCTCTTTGCGGAGAAGAAGAAGCAAGAGCAATTTTGATACTTTTCTTTTTTAAATAATCCAAGATGTCTTCCGCACCCTTTCGCAATGCTATTTTAAAGTCAATAGGATGTTTTTCCCGGTATGCAAGGTATTCTTTTTTAAGATTAGCTCGTTGGTCTTTTTCTGAGACCAATACTTCCCAAATCCCATTTTCTGTCAGTCCAACGAAATCCAACTTATTCGTCGAACCTGGTAGGATGTTTTTTTCTTTGAAAAATTGCATACGTCGATCAAAATAAAAGTTTTCTGAGTCAATTAAGACACCATCCATATCAAAAATCATGCCTAAATTCACAAACCTTCCTCCTATCCATAAATAATTTCATGAATCAATCGTAACTCCAACGTGGAAATCTTGATAGTATACTCACTCTCTATCTCGAAAAAGGCACGATGAATCTGTTCCATTTCTGCCCCTGCTTGAGTCGTATATTCCTCTATATCTTCTTGTTCATCCACACTTTCTTTCCTTAAAATTCGTTCAATCATACAGCAGCAATGTAGGTATAGTAAAAACAACTTACTATTAGATAGAGTGATCTCTAAGGTTTCCTCAGCTACGGATACAGCACTTTGCACTAAACGCAACAGTTTGGTTGCGTCCAAAATCGTTAAATTCTCGATGATTTTATTAATTGAAAAACTGAACATCAGCTGTTCTTTTAAATCTTTATCACGTATGTCAAAATAATCTTGTAGAATTGAAATGAACTTCTCAACATCTTCACCGTTAATTAAATGATCAAGACCAATATAAGGAACCTGTTCGATTTTGGGATCTTCTGTTCCTACAATCATCAATACTTCATATATCTGGAAAGGATCCTCATACATTTTATTTTTTTGCAATTTTTTGTAATCATACGGAATAATCGTCAATTCTTTGCAATGATTTTCTAAACAAGATTCCAAAATCTCTTGTATTTGAGTAGCTGAACCTATTCCGGTGTAACAGCAAGTTAAGATTGCCTGTGTTTTTTCTTTTTTTGGTAGTATTAGTTGTTTTTTTACTTTGTTTTCTATATCGATTTTTTGGCTGATTTCTGCGATAGACATTTGTCTTTGAATCAACTGCCCAATCTCCAATACAAGAGGCGTAGAGACATAATCGATAATCAGCAGTGGACCACGTATTTTATCTGCTAGCTTTTTTCCGATTTCGTTCAACGACCCCATATCTACTAATAAAATCAACCCGGCGTCCGTTTGATGATCATTGATAAAGCGAATGACTTGTTCTTCGACTTTAGCTAACGTGATATTGATTGGCATATCATAAGCTTGAAAGATATTCTGCTTCAGCATCCGATTGCCTACGTTCGCCATACTGCTAGCAGTAGAATAACCATGAGCTAAAATGATACTCTTGATTTTCTTTTCTCCTAGCGTGATCTGCAGCCCATGAAAATAAAAGGAAATAAAAATCAAATCTTCCTCTTTAAAATCTTGATCTAATTGTCGAGAAATATGTCCTAGTACTTTTTTAGCATACCAATAAGAAGTATCTATGGAACTCGAAACCAATTCTAACAACTTGTCTTTGACACTTTGCCATTCATGGTTTTCTGCAATCATATCTGTGTTGTTTTTATGGTAGAGATACTGTGCCAGGGCAATCACACGATTACCATCTTGTTCCAATCCGTAGTTTTCATGCATCCAATCAAAAGTTTCTCGTATCTGATAGGTTAGTACAGAATAAAATGATTCTTCTTTCGAATAACTATCTTTAAAAATAAACTCGTCCATCAAATGATTGATTCGATTTACCGTATGATCAATAAAATCTTTAATCATTAATTCTTGCTTTTCAACTTTTTGATACATTTGCACTATTTTTTCAAATAACTGCCTGATTTGCCTGACTTCTGAAGATTCTAAAAAGACTTGATTAGCTGTATGCGGCAAATATTGGCGGTCTGGTAAAGCTTTAATCGTTTTTTTCAGCTGCTCTTTTAGCTGCATGGTATTTTCAGTTGGAAGATCCTTCAAACGAACTCGAATAGACAGACTATTTTGATTTTTGGCGTACGCACTACCGCAGACATATTTCACGATGTTCTTTATCTTCCCTACATTGCCTTCTAGGTCACTATTAAGCAAAAAGTCCACTAGTTGATAACTTACATCGATGCGTTTTGACAAAATATTCGCTTCATTAATAAAAAATGTGTCTATCAGTTGCATACGCTCTGATTGCGGACGACGTTCATAATTCGGTAACATGACAATCACTGGCAAACGGCGAATAAATGTCGGCAAAAATGTTTGATAGACATTCTCAGTTGTTGCAAATATCATACGGACGTTTGCTTTATGTCTGATTGCATTGTCCCCCATCGGTGAAATTTCTCCTGTATCCATAAATGTAAAAAGCTTTTCTTGCCCTTCATCACTTAAGCGGTGTACCTCATCCAAAAATAATACGCCATTATCAGCTTTTTCTATCAATCCAATATGTTCTTTTTCCGCTCCAGTAAATGCTCCTTTGACATGTCCAAACAAAGCAGAAGACAAGAGTTCAGGATTGTTGAAATATTGGGCACAATTATAAGAGATAAACGGAGCATCTTTTGGGATGACCTTTTCTGCTACAGCATATTCATAGATTTTTTCTGCTAAAAATGTTTTCCCTGAACCGCTATTGCCTGATAAAAGAATAGGCAACCCATTCCCAGGATAAAGTACTGCTGTCTTTATTTGATCAACTACTTCTCTTAAGCTGCCATTTGCTCCAATCACCGTTTCTAATGCATTGGCTTTTTCTGCTGCAAATAAGTCTTCCCAAGTTTCATATTCAGATTCTCTGTGGAAAATGCCAAGTTCAGCTAAAGTTTCAACATGTAAAAAAGAGACGGGGTAACTCTTGACCTTGACCAATATTCCTTCTTTCATTCCTTGATTTAAGTAGAAGCTTGTTGTACTTCGATTCAAACCGACATTTTCGCTAATTGATAAAGCTGAAAAATCTTCTGCATGATGCTCACTGTAATTTTTTGTCAGCTCTTTTAAATATTTTTCTACTTTTTTGTTCATGATCAACACCACCCAATTTACTCTTGCTCAATCAATTGTACGAGAATAAGAAACCCTTTTCAATGCATGGGAAGAAAAGCCGAGGCACTTGGCCTCAGCTCTAGTTTAATACTCTAATTTCCACATATAACGACGCTTTGTCAGCGGATGCTGGCGTACTTCAGCTAATTCTTCTGCATAGACGCGGAATACTGCTGTGATGACGAATGGATTGAAGTAATCAAGAACCTCTTTCGCAATGTGGGCAGACAGTCCCCAATCCAGTGCATCTACGATTTCTATTTTTGCATCGAAACGATTCAAAAAGGTCAGTGCTCGGGCATCCATTTGACGCGTACGACCATCATTCATCAATAAGATAAATGGTACGTCTTTGTCCGTGATTTCAAATGGACCATGGAAAAATTCACCAGAATGGAAAGTACCAGAGTGAATCCATTGCATCTCCATCATTAAACAAATAGAAGTGGAATACGCAACTTCATGAGTCGCTCCTGAACTCATAACATATATCACCTTTTCATTTTTGAAACGTTCGGCGAATTTTTTTGCTTGTAGACGTGCTCCCTTTGCACTTTCTTGCGACAAATCATAAATTTTGTCGAAACCATCCATCATCTTATCGTAGTCTTTATACCCTTCGATCTGATTTAGTAGTTCAACTGCAAGTTCTAAGCAGTAACCTGTTTTTTCTAGTTTTGCTGCGTAATCTTCTGTGAAACGATGATAAATCACATAGTCTGCGTCTTTCGTTAACGGAGAATCTACGCTATGTGTTAAACTAACAACTGTGGCACCTTGTTCTTTCGCTACTGCGTTAGCTTGAACAGTTTCAGGAGTCGTACCTCCCAATGAAGCTGAAATAACTACAGTATGATCGTTGATCGAGCGAGGTGTCGCATAATTGAATTCATTTGCCGTAAAGTGGCTGATACGTAATTTGTTTGCGTTTTGTTCTAAAAAATATTTTGCTGGATATAGATCTGCTTTCGATGCACCACAGCCGACAAATACGATGGACTCCACCTCTTTGTTCGCGATGATTTCTTTGACGATATCTTTTGGACTTAATGTTGAATTCATGTTTGAATTCCTCCTCATACTATTTATTTTTAACCTAAATTAGGTTGGTCCCTTAATTAAAAATCCCGCATAAACTTAGTAAAACACCACCAGCGATACAAATAGTGAGCATCAAACCGGTCCGAACTTTCTTTTGCAACAACCAATACATAAAAAATGTCAGCCCTAAAGGAATCAACTGGGGCATGATATTATCTAAAACATCCTGTAAAACAAACGCCTTGCCGAATCTTAGCGGCGTGGTGATTCCAATCATGCTAGCAATCATAGCTCCAATGACCATCAAACCGATAATCGTACAAACATACATCACTTTATCCATCAGCCCTTCTTGATACAGTTTCGCTAAATATTTATTCCCAGTATTATAACCAATTTTTCCGCCATAATATGTAACGAAAAAGGACGGAATGAAGGAGATGATAATGGCCAAGATAGGGCCTAAGATACTACCTTGCTGAGCGAGATTGATTCCAAAGCCAAAGGCTAAAACACGTATGGTTCCTTGGAAGAAAGAGTCTCCGATTCCTGACAAAGGGCCCATAAGCGAAGTCTTCAAAGCACTGATGGTTTCCGGATTAAAATTCTCTTGATCTTCGGCATATTGTTCTTCCATAGATGCCGCTAGTCCTAAAACGAATGAACTTGTTTGCGGCGTACAATTGTAGTAAGCCATGTGCCGCTCATAAGCATCGATTTTCTTTTGTTTGTCTTCTGGCTTGTCATAGATTTTATCAATGATTGGTGCGATCCCATACATAAACCCCATATTCATTTGTCGTTCGTAATTCCATGAAGCTTGTATTGCCCACGAACGCCAGAAAAATTGCCAATACTTCCAACTATTTTGATCTTTCTTAGTCATAAAAAAACTCCTTTCTATAAATCATCTAAAGGATCAGGTTCGCTTACAGCTGTCCTATTATCTTTACCATTGAATTTGACTTGTGCCATCACAAAGGCCACAATGCAAGCAAAAGCTGCGATACCTGTGATGCTTAATCCGGAGTAAGCTGTGATTAGAAAACCAAGTAATAAAAACGGGATCATTTTTTTCGTCAACATCGTTTGTAACAACAAAGCAAAACCATATGCTGGTAAAATTTTGCTTGCTAAAGTCAGACCATTTGTCAACCATACTGGGATACTGCTCACGATATTTTTCACTAAATCTGTTCCAAAGTAAACAGCTAAAAAGATAGGGATAAAATACATCAGTGAATATAAGACCGTACCATAGATTATGTGGATCCGTCGTGCTCTGCTGAACTTTCCTTCATTGATTAAATTATCTGCCCAATGTGTCAGATTTGAGAGTACCGTCCGCATCAATATTCCAAGCATTTGTCCTAACACAGAGATTGGAATGGCAATAGTCAGAGCAGTTTCAGCATTGGAGCCAGATAGAATAGCAAAAGCTGTAGCAATAATGGACGCCATATTCATATCCGGTGGCGCTGCTGCTCCGATATTTACCAGACCAAGCGACATCAATTCCAGAGAAGCACCAACCAATAAACCTTTTTCCAAGTCACCTAATACTAACCCAACTAACGTACTCACGATTAAAGGCCGTTCAAAATTCATCCTCCCTAGTAGTCTAGAGTCCAAGATGCACATGATTCCGACCAGACCTAAGGCAATCGATTGAAACAACATAACGTAAACTCCTTTCTTTTTAAATCATTGTATTCAAATCCTCTTTTTTTGAGGTTGGAACCTGTTGCATGAACTGTTTGATGCCCATTGATTTTAGTACTTTCGCATCTTCTATCTCATTTTCAGTCAAGAAGATAGCATTACTGAATTGTTTTGATCCTTCTTTTTTTATGATGCCTCCGTAATTGATTTCCTTAACGTTTGAGTAACTTTCGCAAAACTGACGAACATCCTTGGTATTTCCAAAGATCATCATGATGTTTTCGCTCAATGTTTCTATTTTAGATATTTTTGTCAATGTATTTTCAACGGTAAATATATTGAGTTTGATTCCTTGAGGTTTTGATAGTTCTAAAGACATTTTTTTAAATTCATCATTGGCTGCTTCATCATTCACCACCAGAATTCGGTTGATTTGCAAAGATTTACTCCAAGAAAACACCACTTGTCCATGCAACAATCGGTGATCGATACGAATGAACTTGATCATAGATCATCTCCTCCTTCGTTTGATTTTTTTAGTAATCGATTGCAATCAATCAATGACTGCCGACTTTCTTCGATAATCAGTTCTAAATCTGCAGCAGCAATTGGGTTAACTTGCGTGGCGATTGAAATCACTAAGGGTAGATTCATTCCTGTGATCAAGCGTATTGCTGGCTCTTTCTTTAACAGTCCTATCATTTCATTATTGACACTTCCTCCTAAGATATCTGTGAGAATAAATAGATTTTCTTTTCCTAATTTTGAAACTATACTTTGTATTTGTTGTTCTATCGGCTCATCTTCATCTCGATAAGCTGATAATGCATAAATATTAGTGGCAGGCCCCAAGATCATTTCAGCTGTTTGTTTTAGACCTTGAGATAATGCGCCGTGACTAGCTAGAATAATCGTATTCATTTTTATTTCCTCCTCGCTGACAGTTTTATATAAAGCAAATATCGTGCCAACTTCTGTTAAGCCTGTAAAATCAATAGTTACAACTATTTCCCAACACTTTTATCATTTACTGAGAAGTGTTCAATCGATTTTGTAAAAGTGTTGAACTGCTTTTCTACATATATAAAACAAAAACAGCCCCTCGACTGTGTTTCTATCACACAGTCAAGGGGCTGTTTTTGACTCGTTGAAGTCGTTCATACTTTGTGTAATCAATGCTATTGAAGATAAGGCATATGTATCTTATGGATATATTTCCTCATCCAAATCATCCATGCAGGATTATGAAAAAAAATGAGCGTGAGACAAAAGTAAAGAACACTTTTGTCT